>JAUUZX010000011.1 GCA_030592025.1 bacterium
ACTCGACGCGGTCACGGTCGTGCGGTGGGCGTCGGCCTACGGCGCGTGGTTGCCCCCCGGACCGGTGGTCGTCGGGCGGGACACGCGCTCCAGCGGGCCCATGGTCTTCAACGCCGTGGCGTCGGCCCTGGCCTCCACGGGCCACGACGTGTGGGACATCGATGTCGCCACGACGCCGACGACGGAGATGGCCGTCCAGGAAAGCAACGCCGTGGGCGGTGTGATCATCACCGCCAGCCACAACCCGCGCCCGTGGAACGCCCTCAAGTTCCTCCAGGGGGACGGACTGTTCCTCACCGCGGCCCAGAACCGCGAACTGCGGCGGCGCTACGAGGAGGGCAGCGGCCATGTGGCCTGGGATGGCCTGGGCGTCGTGACCCGGCGTGACGGGGCCGACGAGCAGCACCTGGCCGCCCTGCGCGCCCTGCCCTGGCTCGACATCGAACGCATCCGGGGGCGGAATCTCCATGCGGTGGTGGACGCCGTCGAAGGCGCCGGCGGGAGCATCGTGCCCCAGTTGCTGGAGGACTTGGGCGTCTGCTGCACCCGCCTGCATTGCGGACTCAGCGGCGACTTCCCCCACGACCCCGAGCCCACGCCGGCCCACCTGGAGGAACTGGCGACGACCGTCAGGGAGTCGGGGGCGGACCTGGGCTTCGCCGTCGATCCCGACGTGGATCGTCTGGCCCTGGTGGATGGCACCGGCCAGGCCCTGAGCGAGGAGATGACCCTCGTGCTGGCGGCTGATTTCCTGTTGGCGAAAACGCCGGGACCCATGGCCGTGAACCTCTCCACGACGGGCCTGATCGAGCAGATCGCCGCGCGCCACGGCGTGGCCGTCCACCGCACGCCCGTCGGCGAGGCCAATGTGGTGGAGACGATCCTGGCCGAGGGTTGTATCCTGGGCGGCGAGGGCAACGGGGGCGTGATCTACCCGGCGGTCCATGCGGGGCGCGACGCCCTGGTCGGCATCGTCATGATCCTGCAGTCCCTGGCCGAAAGCGAGGCGTCCCTGGCTGACCTGGCCGCGGAGCTGCCCCCGGTGGCCATGGTCAAGAGCAAGTTCGCCGCCGAGGACCCGCCGGACCCCGACGACGTGGCGGCGGCCCTGGGGGCCCTCGGTCCCGGGGAGATCGACAGCCGGGACGGCATGAAGTGGACGGGTTCCGGCGCCTGGGTCCACGTGCGGCCCTCGAACACGGAACCGGTGGTGCGGATCATTGCCGAGGCTCAAGACGCGGCGGCAGCCGTCGATCTCATCAAGAGGGTCGAGGACCACCTGACCTGAGACCCCGCGGTTCCGAACCGCGACTTCGATATGCAAACGGAGGGACCATCCCATGTGCGGAATCGTCGGTGTGACCGGCACGCCTGAAGCGGCTTCGGTGCTCCTGGAGGGGCTCAAGCGGCTGGAATATCGCGGCTACGACAGCGCGGGCATCGCCCTGGTACGGGGTGAACGCCAGTTCGTCATCAAGGAACAGGGCAAGATACGCTCCCTCGAAGGGGCTCTCGAAGGCCAGGACCTGTCCGGCACGTGCGGCATCGCCCACACCCGCTGGGCCACCCACGGCGCCCCCAACCGGGTGAACGCCCACCCGCACCAGTCCGGCCTGATCGCGCTGGTCCACAACGGGATCATCGAGAACTACGGCGCGCTGAAGGTGCAGCTCGGCAAGAAGGGCCACGTCTTCGAGTCCGACACCGACTCCGAGGAGCTCGCCCACCTCATCGACGACTTCTACGACGGCGACCTGGTCGGTGCGGTCCAGCGTGCCCTGGGTGTCGTCGAGGGAGCCTACGGCATCGCCGTGACCCACTCCTCCGAGCCGGAACTCATCGTGGGCGCCCGCAAGGGCAGCCCCCTGGTGGTGGGCGTCGGCGACGGCGTGAACTACCTGGCCAGCGACGTGGCCGCCATCATGGGCCACACCCGCCAGGTCATCTACCTGGACGACGGCGAGATGGTGACCCTCCGGCCCGAGGGCGTCGAGACCATGAACATCAACAACGAAGCCATCACCAAGGAGATCCAGGAGATCACCTGGGACCTGGGCCAGATCCAGAAGGGCGGCTACGACCACTTCATGCTCAAGGAGATCTTCGAGCAGCCCCAGACCATCCGCGACTCCTTCCGCGGCCGGATCCTCGCCGAGAGCGGTGACGTCAAGCTCGGTGGCATCCAGCTCACCGATTGGGAACTGCGCAACGTCCGGCGCATCATCATCCTGGCCTGCGGCACCAGCTGGCACGCCGGCCTGGTGGGGGAGTACCTGCTCGAGGAGTACGCCCACATCCCGGTGGAGGTGGAGTACGCCTCCGAGTTCCGCTACCGCAACCCCATCATCGAACCGGGGACGATCTGCCTGACCATCAGCCAGAGCGGTGAGACCATCGACACCCTGGAGGCCATGCGCGAGGCCAAGCGCAAGGGTGCCAAGGTGCTGGGCATCACCAACGTGGTGGGGTCGACCATCGCCCGAGAGACAGAGTGCGGCGTGTACATCCATGCCGGGCCGGAGATCGGCGTGGCCTCGACCAAGGCCTTCACGGGCCAGGTGACGATCCTCGCCCTGCTGACGATCCTGCTGGGGCGTCGCGGCCACCTCAACGCGGACCGGGGCACGCAGATGCTCGAGGAGCTCGAGCGCATCCCGGACCTGGTGCAGAGGGTTCTCGATCAGTCCGACGCCATCCGTGAGATCGCCCAGGTGTACGCGAACCACACCAACTGCCTGTACCTGGGCCGGGGCGTGAACTTCCCCATCGCCCTCGAGGGCGCGCTCAAGCTCAAGGAGATCAGCTACATCCACGCGGAAGGTTATCCTGCCGCGGAGATGAAGCACGGGCCCATCGCCCTCATCGATCCCGAGATGCCCGTGGTCGTCATCGCCACCAAGGACGGCAGCTACGACAAGATCGTGGGCAACGTCCAGGAGGTGCGGGCGCGGGACGGCAAGATCATCTCCATCGTCACCGAGGGGGACACGGAAATCGCCGCGCTGAGCGACCACGTGATCACCATCCCCGACACCATGAACTTCTGGATGCCGCTGCTGTCGGTGATCCCGCTGCAGTTGCTGGCCTACCACATCGCCGTCATCCGCGGCGAGGACGTGGACCAGCCGCGGAACCTCGCCAAGGCGGTCACCGTGGAGTGATCTGCAGGGACGGTTGCAGGGAACGCGGGCCCGCGATGTCATGTCGCGGGCTCGTTCGCTTTCCGGCCGGTGGCACTCCCGTGGAATGCGGTGGATGCCCGCCGCCGGCCGGAGTAGAATGCGCTGCCCATGCCGATCGATGAGCGACCGGAAATCCCGCCGAGGAGGCACCCATGATCCGCAAGACCATCGCCACGAACAACGCGCCCGGCGCCATCGGACCCTACAGCCAGGCCTGCGCCGCGGGGGGCTTCCTGTACACCGCCGGCCAGATCCCCCTGGACCCGGCCACCATGGAGATCGTGGGCACGACGGCCGCCGAGCAGGCGCGCCAGGCCCTGGTCAACGCCCAGGCCGTGGTCGAGGCCGGCGGGTTGACCCTGGGGGACGTGGTCAAGGCCACCATCTTCATCCGGGACATGAACGAGTTCGCGGCCATCAACGAGGTCTACGCGGGATTTTTCCCGTCGGATCCGCCGGCCCGTTCGGTGGTGGAGGTCTCGGGCCTGCCCAAGGATGTGCTGGTGGAGATCGAGATGATCGCGTATCGTTAGAGCCACGTTCGACCCGGTGGGAATGCGTGTCGTCTGGTGACGGCCGGGGACTTCAAATCCTTTTGTCGGGCGCGTTTACCGTCCGAGGTGGGTTCGATTCCCACACATTCCCGCCACCGCTTCCACGCCCCGGTCACCGCACCGGGGCGTCTCTCCAGGATGGACCGCCCATGGACGCCGTGGTCATCGCCAATCCCGTCGCGGGCACGAACCGTCGCCGCCTCGACGGCGCCCGGGCCGTGGCGATGCTGCAGGACGCCGGGGTGTCGGCCTCCTGGCGCCCCACGGCGGGCCCGGGGGATGCGACCCGGTTGGCGCGGGAGGCCGCCGAGGCCGGGGCCGGCCTGGTCGTGGCCGTGGGGGGCGACGGCACCGTCCACGAGACGGCCGTGGGCCTCGTGGGAACCGACGCGGCCCTAGGCGTGTTGCCCAGCGGCAGTGGGAACGATTTCGCCATGGGCATGGGCTGCGGTACCGTTGAACGGGGGTTGGCGGCCATCGTCGGCGGCGCCCAACGGGCCATCGACGTGGGGCACCTGGACGGTGCCCCCTTCGTGAATTCCGTGGGCCTGTTGGCCAGCGGGGCCATCAGCGGTCGGGCGGCGCGTTTGGCCAAATTGTGGCGTGGCTTTGGCGGGTTCCGCTACGTGCTCGCATCCGTTGCGACCTTGATCGATTTCGGGAGCCAGAACGTGACCTGGATCTGTGATAACGGCCCCGTCCTGGAGGGGCGCTACCTGATGGCCGAGATCTGCAACGGCCCCACCACCGGTGGCGGCTTCCGCCTGGCGCCGGACGCCGATCCGGGGGACGGTCACCTCGACGCCGTGTTCGTCACCCCGCCGGGGATCGTGTCGGGCCTGCGCCTGCTGCCCGCCGCGGCCCGGGGTGAGCGTTTCGAACACCCGGCCCTGACGGTGCGGCCGGTGCGCGATCTGGTCTTCCGGTCGGACCGGCCCGTGGCGTACCATTGCGACGGCGAACCGGGGGTGCTGCCCGCGGGCGAGCACTCGGTGGGCCTGCTGGAGGCGACCTTGAATATCTGCGTACCCGGGGGCAGCGATCCCGGAGGTGACGACGCGTGAAATCCATGGGGATCCTGATGGTGGTTTGGGGATGCCTGGCGGCGGCGGGGGGTGCCGGTGCCCAGGAGGTGCCCGCGGTGGCCCCGGCCCTGCCCGACACCATCAACGCCGGCGGCATGTCCATCACCCCGGGAGCGGTGAAGGAGATCGATCTCTGGGACACGGGGGTCAGCCCCTCCGGCGCGGTGCTCATGACGCCGCTCTTCCCGGGCTGGGGGCAACTCTACGCCGACAACGATTGGCGCGCGTCCCTGGCCTTCGGCGTGGAGATGTTCTACTGGACCAACATGCTGTCCCGGGACCGCCGGGCCGTGCGGGCGCGGGACTTCGGGCAGCGTTTTCCGGTCGGGGACGTGAATCGCGACCGCTACGACGCCATCGCCGAGGAAGACTGGGAGCAGATGCGTGACTTCGCCTGGTGGTCCGGCGGCGCGCTCCTCATCATCGCGCTGGACGCCTACGTGGGCGCCCACCTCTTCCGCTTCGACCAGGACCCCGTGCCGGTGCCCAATCGCTGGGATGAGCAGTTCGGACCCGTGGGTGGCGACTCCCCCGGCATGCAGTCGCCGCTCACCGTGACCGTTTTCCAGTGGCGAAAGACCTTCTAGAGGCTAACTTTCAGGGCTGTTCGCCCTTTCTTGGCAGAACGATCGGGTTCCGGCCGTGCCGGGTCCCCAATGAAGCGGATAACGGGAGACCATGGCCGACACCCTCGCACACACACGAAACTTCTGCATCATCGCCCACATCGACCACGGGAAGAGCACCCTGGCCGACCGTCTGCTGGAGCAGACCGGGACCCTGACGGGCAAGGCCATGCAGGAACAAGTGCTCGATTCCATGGACCTGGAACGGGAACGCGGCATCACCATCAAGAGCCACCCCATCCGCATGGAGCACACGCCGGCCGGCGGCCCTCTCTATGTCCTGAACCTCATTGACACACCGGGGCACGTGGACTTCCACTACGAGGTCTCCCGCAGCCTGGCCGCCTGCGAGGGCGCCCTGCTGGTGGTCGACGCGGTCCAGGGCGTGCAGGCCCAGACCATCAACAATCTCTACCTGGCCATGGAACACGATCTGACCATCATCCCGGTCATCAACAAGATCGACCTGCCGGCGGCGCGCCCGGACTTCATCGCCGAGCAGTTCATCGATCTGCTGGGCTGCGACCCCGACGAGATCATCCAGGTCAGCGCCAAGACCGGGGAGGGCATCGAGGAACTGCTGGCGGCCGTCGTCGAACGCGTGCCGGCCCCCGAGGGCGATGTGGATGCGCCGCCCCAGGGGCTCATCTTCGACTCTATCTTCGACCCCTACGTGGGGGCCGTGGCCTACGTGCGGCTCTTCGCCGGGACCATCAAGAAGGGCGAGAAGATCCGCCTCTTCGGCAACGACAAACGCCTGGAGGCGGCCGAACTGGGCTGGTTCCGCCTGAGCCGGGTGGCCCAGAAGCAACTCTCGGCGGGGGAGGTGGGCTACATCGCCACCGGCGCCAAGGATGTGCGCTACGTGCGGGTCGGCGACACGATCACCCTGGCCGAACGGCCCTGCGCCGAACCGCTGCCCGGGTACGCGGAGGCCAAGCCCATGGTCTTCTCGGGCATGTACCCCACGGACAACGACCAGTACGACGACCTGCTCGAGGCTCTCCAGAAGCTGCAGATGAACGACGCGTCCCTCACCTGGGAGAAGGAGACGTCCGCGGCCCTGGGCTTCGGGTTCCGCTGTGGGTTCCTGGGGTTGCTGCACATGGAGATCGTCCAGGAACGGCTGGAGCGGGAGTACGACCTCAACCTCATCGCCACCCTGCCCAACGTCGAGTACGAGGTGCTCCTGCGGGACGGCCAGGTCATCCTCTGCGAGAACCCGGCCCTGCTGCCGGACGTGCGGGAGATCGCCGAGATCCGCGAGCCCATCGTCCGGGCCTCGGTCATCACGCCCAAGGAGTTTCTGGGGGCGGTCATCCAGATCTCCCTCGACAGGCGCGGCGTGCAGACGAAGATGGAGTACCTGGACACCGAGCGGGTGAACATCGAGTTCGATCTCCCCCTGAACGAGTTGGTGGTCGACTACTACGACAAGCTCAAGTCCGTGACCAAGGGCTACGCGTCCCTGGACTACGAGTACCTCCAGCACCGGGCCGACGATCTGGTGCGGCTGGACATCCTCATCAACGGCGACATGGTCGACGCCATGACGTGCATCGTGCACCGGAACAACGCCTACACCTGGGGGTTGAAGCTCTGCCAGAAACTGAAGGAGCTCATCCCGCGCCAGATGTTCACCGTGGCCGTCCAGGCGGCGGTGGGGACGCGGGTGCTGGCCCGCACGACGGTCAAGGCGTTCCGCAAGAACGTGACGGCCAAGTGCTACGGCGGCGACATCTCCCGCAAGCGCAAGCTGCTCGAGAAACAAAAAGAGGGCAAGAAACGCATGAAGCAGGTCGGCGCGGTGGAGATACCGCAGGAAGCCTTCCTGGCCGTGCTCAAGATCGAACGATGACGCGGCGCGTGGCGACCGCGGGGGAGAGACGATGCTGAAGATGACGCTGGCCCGGATGTTCGGCAGGGGTGGGGAGGTTGCGGCCGAGGCGCGGCCCGCGCGCGCGTCGAGCAAGCCGCGCTCCACCCGGGAGACGATCGTCGAGTACACCAAGGCCATCGGTTCGGCGGTGCTCATCGCCCTCGTCCTGCGCCAGTTCCTGTTCCAGGCCTTCCGCATCCCCACCGGGTCCATGCTGGAGACGTTGCAGATCGGCGACTTCCTCTTCGTGAACAAGTTCCTCTACGGGGCCAAGACCCCCGACCGCATCCGCATCGGCAGCGCGACCCTCGTCGAGGGCCTGCCCGTGCTCAAGCTGCCGGCCCTGCGCCAGCCGCGGCAGGGCGACATCATCGTCTTCGAGTACCCCCAGGACCGCAACGTCGACTACATCAAGCGGTGCGTGGCCGTGGCCGGCGACGAGGTGGCCGTCAGGGAGGGTGTGCTCTACGTCAACGGGAAGATCTACGAGTCCAACCTGGGTGAGGTCGGGGGCGACCATTCCTGCGTCCCGTCCTGGACCGACCCGGAGAACTGCCCCGCCCCCCGGGCCAAGCACGACCAGTCCGCCTACGTGCGCAACACCCGCAACCACGCCTGGCCCTGGGCCGGCATGGACGAGACCTACGTGGTGCCCGAGGGCCACATCTTCATGATGGGCGACAACCGCTACAACTCCATGGACAGCCGTTACTGGGGGCCCCTGGACACGGACCTCATCCGCGGCAAGGCCCTGTTCATCTACTGGTCGTGGGACGGCCAACGCAAGCTCCCGCGCCTCAACCGGCTCGGGGATCTCATCCGGTGAGACGGACCGCCGCAACCGGCTCCCAACCGGGCGGCATGTACATCCACGTCCCTTTCTGCGGCAGCATCTGCGACTACTGCCACTTCGCGCGCACGTCCCGGCACGACCGGGATCTGCGCGTGCGCTACGTCGACGGCGTGCTGAGGGAGTGGGAACTGCGGCGCGAAGACTGTGGTCTCCTGGGCGGCGGAGGCCGACGCTTGGCCACGGCCTACCTCGGCGGGGGCACCCCGTCCCTTCTGGAACCCGACCTGGCCGAACGACTGCTGACCGGGACCGTCCACACCGTCGACCCCACCCCCGACATTGAGATCACCGCCGAGGCCAACCCCGAGAGCTTCGATGCCGACCTGGCCCGCAGTTGGCGTGGCCTGGGGGTGAACCGCATCAGCCTGGGGGTGCAGAGCCTCGACGCGGGCGTCCTGGAGCGACTGGGCCGGGCTTGCGATCCGGACCGGGCGCGGGCGGCCCTTGACCTCGCCTGCCGGGTCTTCCCGAGGGTCTCGGCCGACTGGATCCTGGCGCCGGGCACGACGGCGGACAGCCTCGCCGCCGAACTGGCGGAGGCCGTGGCCAGGGGCGTGGAGCACATCTCCCTCTACATCCTCGAGATCCACGCCGGGACGCCCCTGGCGGCGTCCGTCACCGCGGGGCGTGTGCGGATGCCCTCGGACGCGCGGACCGAGTCCCTCTACCTCGGGGCCGTGGAGCACCTGGCCGACCTGGGCCTGGCCCATTACGAGGTCTCGAACTTCGCCCGCCCCGGTGCGGAGTCGCGGCACAACGGGAGCTACTGGCGGGGGGTGCCCTGGGTGGGGCTCGGGCCCGGCGCCCACGGGAGCTGGGGGCGCCGGCGGTACGCCAATCCGGCTGCGGTGGAGCCGTGGCTCGCTCGCCTGGCGGAGGGGATCGCGCCCGAGGAGTCGGTCGACACCCGGGGGCCGTCGGCACGGCGCCTCGAACGTGTCATCCTGGCCCTGCGCACCTGCCGCGGCGTGCCTCTGGGCTGGCTGCCACCGGGCACGCTGGCCCTTGCCGAGGGTCGCCGCGAAGGCCTGTGGACCACCGACGACGGGCACCTGGCCCTCACCCCGCGGGGGTTCCTGCGCATCGACACCGTCGAGGAGACCCTGGCCCGCCGCCTCCCGTGAACCCCGCCCGCGGTTGACACCCCGGAGAGCCAGTGATTACCTTGTGGCGCCCCTGAAGTCAGCTTTCACCCATGGCCACGGCAGGATCATGGCACGACCGTCCCGTCGACCATTTCTCGACGAACGCGCCCGGGACATCCTGGAAGCGGTCGTCCGGCTGAACATCGAGATCGGCCGCCCCATCAGTTCCGGACTGGTGGAGAGGTCGGAGGGCCCCCGTGCGTCCTCCGCGACGATCCGGGGGGTCATGAAGGCTCTCGAAGAGGATGGCTACCTGTCCCAGCCCCACACGTCCTCGGGCCGGGTGCCCACGGACGCGGGCTTCCGGGCCTTCGTCGACGGGCTCCAGGCGGGGTGGGAACTGCGCCGTCACGAGGCGCCGCCGGAGATGCAGCGGCTCGTGGCCCGGGACTTCGGTGACGCGACCGGCGTGACGGGCCTCGCCCGGTTGCTCAGCCGCCTGACCGACAACATCTCGATCATCCTGGGCCCGGCCTGGGAGACCGTGGCCGTGGAGCGCCTGGAGGTGTACCCCCGGGGGGAGCGGCGGGCATTCGTGGTCGTGATCCTGGGCAACGCGCAGGTGCGCACCGGACTGGTCGAGCTGGGACGGTCCTGGCCCGATGCGGTCCTGACCGAGGCGGCCGCGTTGCTGAACCGGCGTCTGCGCGGCTTGACGGTGGCCGACGTGCGCGGCGGCGCTCTCGACGCCCCGGACCTGGTGGGCACGCCCGCCACCCGTTGCGCCGCCGACCTGGCCAAGGCCGGGCAGCGGGTCATGGGCGATCTGGAGGGCGGCGAACTGGAACTGGAGGGCGTGGCCAATGTGCTGGGCGAGCCCGAGTTCCTGGACCCCGAGCCCCTGCGGGCCCTGCTGCGGTTCCTCGAATCCCCGCGCTCGATCCGGCAGGCCCTCGACCGTCTCGACCGGCCCGGGGGCATCGGCGTCTGGATCGGCGACGAGAACCCCGTGGGCGACCTGCGCCGTTTCGCGCTGGTCACCCGCCGCTTCGAGGCCGACGGCCGTCGCGGGGTGCTCGCCGTGCTGGGCCCCCGTCGCATGTTCTACCAGCGCGCGTTCCACGGCATCGACCTCCTGGGTCGCGCCATCGACGACCACCCCGAGTGTCTGGCCTGTTGAGCCGGCACCCGGTTACCGACCGAGGAGACAACACGACATGACCGAACCCAACTCCCGCGATACCGGGGACGACCTCCCCGACGGCGTTGAGGAGACCCCCGTCAACGACAAGATCGGGGCGGAGGAGATCGCTGTGGACGAGGCAGCCGAGCTCGACGTCGAGGACCTCCCCGAGCCCACGGTCGAGGAGCAACTCACCGCCGAGCGTGACGCCCTGCAGGAGAAATGGCTGCGCGCCGTTGCCGAACTGGACAACGTCCGCAAACGATCCCGTCGGGACGTGGTGGAGGCCCGCCGTTTCGCCAAGGCCGATGCGCTGCGTCCGCTGCTCGACGTGGCCGACGGTTTCGAGCGTGCGCTGGGGTCCTTGGCCGGGGACGACGAGGCCACCGCCGAGAGCTTCCGCGAGGGCGTGGCCCTCATCCACCAGCGTTTCCAGGCTGCCCTGCGGGAGCAGGGCGTCGAGGTCCTCGAGGCCATGGGCGCCGAATTCGACCCGGCCTGCCACGAGGCGGTGGCCCAGGTGGCCAGCGAGGACACCCCCGCCGGCGTGATCATCGAGGTCGTGCAACAGGGTTACCGCTGCGGTGACCTCCTTCTGCGCCCCGCGCGCGTCATCATTTC
>JAUUZX010000140.1 GCA_030592025.1 bacterium
CTCTCGTTGTCGTTGGCGTGGATACCCTGCGCGAGTTCCCGCTCCGCGTCGCGGGTCAGCAGGTTGTAGGCCGTCAATTACTGGAAGTAAATGTCGAGGTTGCTCATCAGCTGAGCCGCAGCGGTGGTACTCCGCGTCGTCTTGCGGGTCTTGCTGGTCCTCGCCACCTTGGTCGTCTTGCGCTTCCTGGTGGTCTTCTTGGTCGTGCTGGTCTTGGTCGTGCTGGTCTTGGCCATCTTCCCATCTCCTTCAGTCCGGATCCCCCTGGTCAGGTAAAATTGGGGCGGGGGCGGTCCGTGGTTCTGTGGGCCCTATAACAAGTCACGTACCATATCTGCGCAATCCGCTATCTTTTTATAGACTTTTTAACCTGTTGTTTAATAAGAAGTTAAAAACCACCCTTTGGGACGCCAGCGCTGGTTCGGTCCCTGGAGGACCTCGGTCTTGACATTTTGTCAAGGACCCGACTGGTGTGGGAGCCAGTTTGTCAAACGAAATGCTGTCCCAGATCCGGGGCCGGTGTTAGATTGGCCTCGCGCGCCTCCCCCCAATCCTGGAGTCACCCTTGACCGAGTCCCAATCCCGTCTTTCAGCCACCCTCGTGGCAGGTATCTGGGCCACTGTCCTAGTGGTCACCACGCTCCTGCTGGCCTGGCACACCCTGAGCGACCGGGACATATGGCTCCACGAGAGGGTCGGGCGGGACATCCTGGCCGGCGAGGGCATCCCCCGCACCAACACCTACAGTTTCACCGCGCCGGACACCCCCTGGGTGGACCACGAGTGGCTGTTCCAGGTTGTGGTCGCCGCCGTGGCCCCGGGGCGGACCGGCGAAAGTACCGATGTCACGGGTTGGCACCTGTTGCGCACCGCGCTGGCCCTGGGACTGATCCTGGCCGTCCTGCTGGGCGATCGGGGGCAGGACCGTTTCCGTGGGCGGCACGGTCCGGGCCTTCTGTGGGGGCTCGGTGTCGGCCTTCTGCTGGGCCTCGGTCTGCTCTGGACCCGCCTCATCCTGCGACCCGAACTCGTTTCCTACATCCTGCTCGTGCTGGTCATCCGCCAAGTGGAATCCGCCCTGCGGAAGGTCGCCACCTCCCCCCGGCCCCTCTTGGGGCAACTCATGGACCCCCGTCAGCCCGGCGGCAAGGCCTTCCTGCTGACCGTACTGTGGGCCCAGTTCCACGGTTTCGCGGGCGCTGTCCCCGTTTTCTGGTTCCTCGGTTTCCTGGGTGCCATTTTGTCGCCGGTGTTGCGAGCGGGGGCCGGGCAACCCCCGGGTCGGGCTGCCGCCCTGGCCCTCGGTGGCGCCGCCCTGGCGATCCTGGCCCTGGCGGCCACGCCCCATGGGTTGGCCGGCATGGCCTACCCCCTGCGGGCCCTGGGCCAGTTCCGGTCGGATCAGCCCGCACTCGCCGACATCATCGGCGAGTTGGTGCCACTGCTGGACACCACCAACGCCCTCGGGGGCACGCTCCTGCTTTTCAAGCTGAGCCTGGTCTGGGGAGTCCTCTGGATCGCCGCCCAATGGGGGCGGATCCCCCTGCTGCGGGTGCTCCTCTGGGGCCTCGCCATCGCGATCGCCCTGGCGGGCCAGCGGGGCCTCGGGCCCTACGCCGTCGGTTTCATGCTCCTCCATACGGCGCCCGGGATTGGTCCCCGCCTCCCCGTCGCAGGATTCGCCGGCATGGCCCGTCACCCCCGGGTCCTCGCCGCCGCTGCAGCCCTCACCGCCGTGGCGGCGGCGGCGCTGGTGTGGCCACCCCTCGTCGACGACTCCGCCTACCTTCACGAAGGCGTCGCCCGCCGCTTCGGCATGGGGCTCACCCCCGCCCACGCGCCCCTGGACGCGGCCCGCTGGCTCAACCGCCAGGGGGCCGAGCGCATCGCGGCCAACGTCAATGGCGCCGGTTGCCTGCTGGCCAACACGGACGCTCGCCTCTGGATCGATGGGCGCACCGAGGCCTACCCCCCCGCCGCGTGGCGCGCGTACGCCGAACTCCGCCAGGGGGGCGACGCCGCCGTCGCGCGGCTGGAGCAGGCGAGCCCTGACGCCGTTTGCCTGACGACCGGGGGGCCCTTCGATCCCCTGGCCCGCGCCCTGATCGACGATCCCGGTTGGCGCCTGGCTCACGTCGGTGACGCTGCCGTCATCTTCGTGCCCGAGGACACCCCCGGCGAAGGCGTGCCTCCCCGGGAACGCATTCGGCTTCTGCGGAGCCGGGCCCGGGACGAGGACCTGCCCACGGCCCGACGGGCGGACCTCTGCCTCGCAGCATCCCACCTGGCCCGGCTGGACGGCCGGGACACCGAGAGCCTCGCCGCCCTCGAGCAGGGTTCCCGCATCCGGCCCGACCACGCCATCCTGCGCCACAACCTGGGCACGGCCCTCCTCGCCCTGGAGCGCTTCGCCGCTGCCCGGGAGCATTTCGCGGCCGCCCTGGCCGCCAACCCCCGCCTCGCCGACGCGGCGTCCAACGCCGGCGTCTGCTCCCTGGGACTCGACGATCCTGACGAGGCGGTGAGGTGGTTCCGCCGCGCCCTCGATCTCGACTCTCACAACTTCTTGGCCTGGGCTAATTTGGGCGGCGTGCTGGCGCGTCAGGGCGACATGGACGGGGCCCTCTCCGCCCTCACGAAGGCCCTGGAACTGCGGCCCGACGACCCACGTTTGCGTGCGGCGAAGGATCGCCTGCAACGGGAAGCCGGGCGTCGCTAAAGTCCCCTCCTCCCTTGTCGATCATGAACATGTTCGCGGCTCGCCGGAGCACCCCTTGGCTCCGCCGGCGCCGCCGCACATCCCTGTTCCGAACCTCACGGAGGTGCATGTTGAGCAACACCGTACTCATCGTTGATGATGCCGACTTCATGCGGGTGATGCTCAAGGAGATCGTCGAGGACATGGGTTGGAAGGTCGTGGCCGAGGCTGCCGATGGTGTCGAAGCCGTCACCGCCTGGCGCCGATCCCGGCCCGACATCGTGCTGCTGGACATCACCATGCCCAACCAGGACGGGTATCAGGCGCTGGAGGCCATCCTCGGCGAGGAGCCCCAGGCCCAGGTCGTCATGATCTCGGCTCTCGGCCAGAAGGACCAAGTGCTCGCTGCCATCAAGGCCGGGGCCCGGGACTTCATCATCAAGCCCTTCGACCATGAACGCGTCCAGGAGACCCTGGCCCGCCTCACGCCCTCCGGCGCCTTGGGCTGACGCCGCTCAGCCCAGGACGACGAGGGCGACGATCCCCACGACCAGACAGTAAAAACTGAATTTCCAGAAATGGGCCTGGACCACGGCCAGAGCCGTCCAACGGATGGCCAGCAGACCGACGCCGAAGGCCGTCAGGACCGCGGCGGCGAGACGCACCGCCATGCCCCCGGCCATGCCCCCGGCCAACGCGCCGTCGGCGACCTGGAGAACCAGCGCGCCCAGGATCGCCGGCACCGACAGCAGGAAGCTGAAACGGGCTGCTTCGGCCCGCGCGACCCCAAGCCACAGACTGGCCGCGATGGTCGAACCCGACCGGCTCACACCGGGCAGAATGGCGAAGGCCTGGGCCGTGCCGATGGCCAGCGCTTTCAGCGGCGGCAATGCCCGGGGCTCCCAGGGTTCCGGGAGGGCGGCGGAACCACGTCCGGCGAAACGCGTCGAAAAGAGCACGACCGCCGTCAGCAGCAGCCCGCCGGCGGCGAAGGCCGGCCGGCCAAACGCCTGCTCGACCATGTCCTTGGCCAGCAACCCGACCGCCACCGCCGGCAGCGTGCCCACCACCAGGGAGATCACGTAGGACCGCGCCGGAGCGTCCAGGCGCATCAAGCGCAGCAATTCACGCCGGTAAACGACCACCACCGACCCCAGCGTCCCCAAGTGCAGGATCACGTCGAAGAAGAGGTCGCCTTCGTGGGCACCCAGGAAGTGTTGGAGCAGCACCAGGTGGCCGGAGCTGCTGACGGGGAGGAATTCTGTCAGGCCCTGGACGGCAGCCAGCACGAGCATGTTGATGAAATCGATCATGGGGAATTCTCTCTAGGAACCGGCGTCGAGTGCGCGGGCCCGCCCGTAGTGGGTGCGGGCTTCCTGATGCAGGCCGAGCGCGTCGCAGGTCAGGGCGAGGTGAAAGTGGATGCGGCCGTCCTCGGGGAAGGCATCGAGGGCCTGCTCCAGGCGGCCCCGCGCCTCCTCGTGGCGCCGCAGCTTCAGGAGGCACACGCCCAAATGGTAAGGCGTGCGGGCGAGGCGCGTGTCCAGTTCCCATGCGCGGTCGAAGCGGTTGCACGCGTCCTGGTAGCGTCCCGTCTTCATGAGACAGATGCCGGCGTGGTAATGGCCGAGGGCAAAGCCGGGCTCCTTGGCAACGCTGCGGTCGAAGCACTCCCGGGCGCCCACGAAATCCTCGCGAGCGACGTGGACGAGCCCCAGATTCAGGTACGCTTCGGCGTCGGGCACCAGGGCAATGGCCGCCTCGAAACAGCGGATCGCTTCCTCGGTGCGGCCCTCCTCGGCGTGGATCGCCCCCAGGTTGTGGTGGGCCACCGCCGGGCCACCCAGCCGGATCGCCCGGCGGTAGGCCAGGGTCGCGTCGTCCCGCCGGCCCAGGCGGTCGTAGCACACCCCCAGATTGGTGAGGGCCTTGGCCGCCGTCGCGTCGTCGCCCGCAGCCCGTTCGAAGCAGGCCACCGCCGTCATCGGATCCTCCTGCTTGAGGAGGACGCAACCGAGGCGGTATTGCCAGTCCGGATGGGCTTCGTCCTCGGCCAGGGCCGCCCGGTAGGCTTCCTGCGCGGCGTCGAACCGGCCGTCCAGTTCGGCCCTACGTCCCGCGCCAAAAAGCTCCGCGGCAGCGGAGCTGGAGACAGGCGGGGACGGCTGTGCGGAGGCGTGCTTCGGTTCCATGGAGGGAACTCTAACCCAGCGGCGTCCCGGGGTCAACGGCCAGGAGCGCTCGGAACGCGGCTATCGGATTCTAGAAGACCTCGTCCGAAACCTGGACCTCGAGGAGGATCCGCACGGGACCGTCCCCTTCGAGCAAGCGGCGCGGGATCCTCACCGGGATGACGACCGGCGGTCGCAACTCGTCCATGATGGCGTCGCTGCGGGCCAGGGTGGATGACGACACCTCGGTGCCCGGCACCGGCGGCCCGTAGTCCAACCCCAGATCGGCCGGCGCTTCGGCGGCCGGCGGTGGGGGCGGTGCGGGCGTCGCCGGGAGGACCGCCTCCGGCTGACTCTTCAGGTGGTGGATTGCCAGACCAAGGATGGACTTCAGGGTCTCGCGCACGCCCTCGCCCTTGGTGGAGTCCGCCGGGTACGCCAGCAGCCCCCAGGGGTTCAAGAGGCTCTCGAGCCGGTCGACCGGCAGGGCGCTGGGAGCGCTGCGCCGGTTGTACTGGAGGACCACCGGCACCTCGAGGAGGTCCCGTCCCCAACTCTCGAGGTAGGCCTTGAGCGACTCGAAAGCCGCGAGGCTCTGGTCCAGATGGGCGGCGCCCGAATCGATGGTGAACACGATGGCGTCGAAAGGGGGTTGGTCGGCCATGCCGGCAACGCGCGGGCGCTCCTGCCCCGCATCCACGGCCTGGACGAGCACC
>JAUUZX010000116.1 GCA_030592025.1 bacterium
CTCTGGTGTTGCTGGCCGCCGAATCCAACGTCACCGCCGACGACAACTCCATGGTGACCGGGCTGATCTCGGTCATCGACGGCCAACTCCACTTCTCGGGCAACACCTGCTCCGGGGTACAGATCATCGACGATTACATAACGCCGGGCCTGCAGAACGACCCGGTGGCCGACAACGACGGGTTGTTGCCCGGCATGGTCATGACGCGCATGGACTGGGACGGCAACGGTTGCTGCGACTACCCGCCGGAGTGGAACAATACGGATGAGTTCGGAGCCTGCACGGTGTGCACCGGCGTGGGGGGCAAGTCGAACTGGCGCTAGCCGGCATCCAGTTAAGGCGACAAAAACGGCATGTAACAACCACAACGGACCATTAAACTGTCTGAAGTGGCGTGATAACGATATATTCAACGCTTGACATAAGCCGCCATCCTTGACATTTTAAATAGTGAATCACCGATTAAATAGACAAAGGAGGCGTCTTGTGAAATTCCTCAACGACAATTCCGACGACGCGACGCTCCGGGAACTGGGGAGCCGCATCGCCACCTCCCGGTTGAACCGGAACCTGACCCAGGACGACCTGGCCAAGGAAGCGGGCATCTCCAAGCGGACGCTCCAGCGGGTCGAGCAGGGCGAGTCCACCCATGTCACGAACCTGATCCGGATCCTGAGGGCGTTGGGTCTTCTGGAGAACCTGGAAGGTCTCATTCCCGAGCCGGCCATCAGCCCCGTCCAGCAGATGAAGATGCGGGGCAAGCAGCGCAGGCGCGCCTCGTCCCGTTCCGAACAACCGGCAAGGAAATCACCGTGGTCCTGGGGGGATGAAGAATGACCGTCGCCGAGGTCAAGCTCTGGGGAAGGACGATCGGTGCGGTGAGCTGGGACGACGCGTCGGGGTTCGCCAACTTCGAATACGATCGGGATTTCCAGGACAGCGGGATCGAAGTCGCGCCCTTCACCATGGAACTCTCGGACCGGATCTACGGGTTCCCGGCCCTTCCGCGCGCAACGTTCCACGGGTTGCCGGGGCTCCTGGCCGACTCGTTGCCCGATGATTTCGGCAACGCCCTGATCGACGCCTGGCTGGCCAGGGAGGGGCGCGCCCCAGGCAGCTTCAACGCCGTCGAGCGTCTTTGCTACACCGGCGCCCGGGGCATGGGTGCGCTGGAATATTTCCCGACGCTAGGGCCGTCGGCCGCGGGGTCGGACCCCGTCGACGTCCGGGCCCTGGTCGAGTTGGCCAGCGAGATCCTCACGCGACGCAACCAGCTGGCCGGCTCCTTCGCCCCCTTCGAGCGGCAGGACTCCCTGCAGTCGATCCTGCGGGTGGGCACGTCGGCGGGGGGCGCCAGGGCCAAGGCCGTCATCGCCTGGAATCCCGAGACGGATGAAGTGCGGTCGGGGCAGGCGGCGGCGGATGAGGGGTTCTCGAATTGGATCCTGAAATTCGATGGCGTGTCGGGCAACAAGGACAAGGAGCTCGAGGACCCCGCCGGGTATGGTCTCATCGAGTACGCTTACCACAGGATGGCCATAGCGGCCGGGATCGACATGACCGAGTGCCGGTTGCTCGAGGAGAACGGCCGCAGCCACTTCATGACCCGGCGCTTCGACCGCACGGATGCCGGGCAGAAGATCCACATGCAGTCGCTGGGCGCCATGGAGCATTTCGATTTCAAGAAGGCCGGGGCCCATTCCTACGAGCAGGCCCTGCGCACGATCCGTCGGCTTGAGATGCCCATGGAGAAGCTCGAGGAGCAGTACCGGCGCATGGCGTTCAACGTGATCGGGCGCAACCAGGACGACCACGTCAAGAACATCGCCTTCCTCATGAACCGCTCAGGATCGTGGACGCTCTCCCCCGCCTTCGATGTGACCTACAGTTACAACCCGGACGGGATGTGGACGCGGGATCACCAGATGTCGCTGAACGGCAAGCGCGACCACTTCGACCTAGATGATTTCAAGGCCTGCGCGAAGAGCGTGGCGATCCGGCGCGGTCGCGCGGAGGAGATCCTGCAGCAGGTGCGGCAGGCGGTTTTGCAGTGGCGGGGTTTTGCGGAGGAGGCGGGGGTGCCGGGGGATGTTGCCGAGAGCATTGGGGGGACTCACCGGTTGGACTTGGTGGGTTGAGAGGACGGTCAGGATATATGGAAGGGGCCCCGGATCGAACTCCGGGGCCCCGCTTCGTTGCGCCATCGATCACCTCAACAACGCCATCCGCATCGACTCCGTCCTGCCCAGCGCCGTGAACCGCGCGAGGTACACCCCGCTGCTCACGAGTCGACCGTTGGCGTCGCGTCCGTTCCAGGAGACGTGGCTCGTGCCCTCGGGCAACGGACCGTCCCAGAGACTGCGGACGACGTGCCCCCTCAGGTCGTAGACCGTCAGCACGCCCCGGTCGGTTGCGGCCGGCAGGGTGAGCTGGATCTCCGTGGCCGGGTTGAAGGGGTTGGGGACGTTCTGATGCAGTTGCAGCCTCGCCATGCCCGGACTATCGGGCACGCCCGACACATCGCAGCCGTGGAGGTAGTGGGCTTGGGCGATGTTGATGGACGCCTGGGTGACCACCGGGCACCGGTAGGATCCTACGAGGTCGAGGCACCAGTTGCGGGTGAACCGGGCGGCGTTCCAGGCCGTGATGTCGGCGGTGTCGATGAGGTCGAAGGTGCCGGCGGCCGGCACGTAGCGCACGATGTTGATGGTCTGCACCGTCTTGCGGATGTCGAGGGAGCAGCCCTCGTACTGCAGGTTCATGCGCAGGTCGAGGCAGGCGTCGGGCCAGCGGCAGATCCCCCGCGGTTCGAACAGGAAATCGAGCTCGCCGTTGAGGTCGGTTGCGCCGGCCTGGGGGGTCAGGCTGAAGGTGTTGGCGCGGTCGCTGCCGAGCTCGTCGTGCAGGGTGACCCGGAAGCCGCCGGCCGGCAGCCCTGGCACCGGTGCGCCGGTCTGGTCGCGCATGACCACCGTGATGATGTCGTTGGGCGAGAGGTCGTCGCCGGGGCAACTGATGTACCGGTTACTGCCCTGCACGAGGTAGGACATCTCGCAGGGGGTCGGTGCGCCGAGGCAGGCGGTGACCTCGCGGGGCGGTTCGTGGCAGTCGGCGAAGATGGCGTTCACCAGGACGAAATCATCCGTGTGGTGGGGACCGCCGGCGATGCTCTGCACCATGAACTGGCACATGAATGCCGGCTCGGACGTGATGTAGGGCGCCGTCATCGAGAGGTGGGTGCCGCCCGCGACGGGTTGGTGGATCTGCATGTCCGTGAACGGCGCGAGGACCGAGGGCGAGCCGAGGAGGACCAGCCCCGGCGGCAGGACCAGCTCGAATTCCGTGCCCGTGAGGCAGACGAAATCCTTGGCCACCAGCTTGAGGAAGGCGAACCCGCCGGGGATGAGAACGATCTCGTCCCGCAGGGTCGCCGGATCGTTGTCGTCGTCGAAGTCGAGCTGGATGCAGCCCGCGAAGAGGGTCGTGTCCACCTCCGCGACGCCGGCCGGGGAGAATGAGGCCGCGTCGAGTCGTTTCGTGCCGTAGAAGTGGTCGGTGAAGATGACCCGATCGGCCAGGGAGACGCAGCCGTCGCCGTCGTAGTCGCACTGGAGGCAGGCCTCGGTGTCGTCGCAGCAGCCGTAGGCTTGGGCCAGGACGACGATGTCCTCAAGGTTGATGATGCCGTCGTGGTTCAGGTCCGGCGTGCGGAACTCCACCGGGATGCCGGCGCCGCCGTTGTCGATGACCGCCGTGCCGCCGCCCTGGGTCACCTCCACCCCGATGATGCCGTGCACCAGGGTGGCCGAGACCGCGAGGGTTCCGGTGAGGAAGATGCGGCCTTCGTCGTCGGTGACCCCGGAGGCCAGGGCCGGCGTGCCGAACCGGACCATGGTGCCGGACAGGTTGATGATGTCGAAGGCCGAGCCGGGGATGCCGGCGACCGGGTCACCAAGGGTGTCGTAGCAGTGCACGACGATGCCGACGTCGCCCAGGGGGTCGCCGGTACCGTTGCCGACGGTGAGAAGGTTGAAGTCGCAGAGGGCCTCGGCGTGGGAGAAGAGAGGGTCGATGAGGTTTTGGGCGGGGCACAGGCCGGCGGGGAGCGTAAGGAGCAGGGCGAGGATGAGCGCCGGAGGGATCGGGCCACGGAAAGTGGGGCTTGATCGCGAATGCATGTTCGCTGACCTCCTGTTGGGGATGGGCGGTAGGGGGGGTGCTGGTCGGGAGCCGAGGTGCGTCAGGGACGGGGCGCAGATGGGCCCAGTCCCTCCATGCCCCTGAATGAAAACATGATATCAGTGTTATGGTGCGGCCGCTAGCCGGAGCCCTCCGCGTTGACCCGCCGCCGGCACAACCCTTGTCTCTCCCCCAGGAAATTGGTATAAGTTCATCCTCTATCGACTCTTGTCGCCGCGTCCACCTCGCGGCACCGACGACGACCCCCATGAGGAGCGGCACATGCCCGATCACAACCCCCCCGAAATCTACGGCCCCAACATGGACGTCGCCTCCCGCAGCCACATCGGCTCCATGGAGGAATACGAGCGCCTGTACCGCCTCTCCCTGGACGATCCCGCGACGTTCTGGGCCCGCGAGGCCGAGAATATCTCGTGGTTCCACCCCTGGCGCCAGGTCTTCGACAGCGACTACGACAACGTGGACTTCGGCTGGTTCCTCGGCGGCCGCCTCAACGCCTGCTACAACTGCGTGGACCGTCACCTGGACGACAAGGGCGACCAGGACGCCATCGTCTGGGTGAAGGACGAGCCCGGCGAGTACGAGCACATCAGTTACCGCCGGCTCAAACACGAGGTGGCCAAGGTGGCCAACGTGCTGAAGGCCCATGGCGTGCGCAAGGGCGACCGGGTGTGCCTCTACATGCCCATGATCCCCGAATTGGCCTACACCATGCTGGCCTGCGCGCGCATCGGCGCCATCCACAGCATCGTGTTCGGCGGCTTCAGCAGCGAGGCCATCCGCGACCGCATCCTGGACGCCGGCTGCAAGATCGTGATCACCGCCAACGAGGGCCTGCGCGGGGGCAAGACGCTCAAGTTGAAGCAGACGGTGGACCGGGCCGTGGACGGTCTGGACCTGGTCGAGACGGTGCTCGTGGCGCGCCGCACAGACAATGCCACCGAGATGCGCCCCGGCCGCGACTTCTGGCTCGACGAGGAGTGCCGCAAGCAACGCTCCACCTGCAGCGTGGAGTGGATGGGCGCCGAGGATCCGCTCTTCATCCTCTACACCAGCGGTTCGACGGGCCAGCCCAAGGGCGTCATGCACACCACCGGCGGCTACATGGTGTTCACCCAGATGACCCACCGCCTGGTCTTCGACTACCACCCCGGCGACGTTTATTTTTGCGCCGCGGACATCGGCTGGATCACGGGTCACAGCTACATCATCTACGGACCCCTGGCCAACGGCGCAACCACGGTGATGTTCGAGTCCATCCCCACCTATCCGGACGCCGGACGCTACTGGCAGATCGTCGACGACCTGGGCGTGAACATCTTCTACACCGCGCCCACGGCCATACGCGCCATCGCCCGGGAGGGGGACAAGCACCTCGAGAGCAGCACGCGCGATTCCCTGCGGGTGCTCGGCACCGTGGGCGAGCCCATCAATCCGGAGACGTGGCGCTGGTACTGGGAGAAGATCGGCAAGGGCAAGTGCTGCATCGTCGACACCTGGTGGCAGACCGAGACCGGCGGCATCCTCATCACGCCCCTGCCGGGGATCACGCCGCTGAAACCCGGTTCGGCCACCTTCCCGTTCTTCGGGGTGAAGCCCGTGCTCATGGACGAGGAGGGCCGGCCTCTCGATGGTAACGGCGTGTCGGGCAACCTCTGCCTCGCCCAGTCCTGGCCCGGCCAGGCGCGCACCGTGTGGGGCGACCACCACCGCTTCTTCGAGACCTACTTCAGCCAGTATCCGGGCTACTACTTCACCGGCGACGGCTGCCGGCGCGAC
>JAUUZX010000240.1 GCA_030592025.1 bacterium
GTAGGAGAGCGGGTTCTTCATGGACAAGGCCCCTGGTATCTTGGTAATTCCCCGTTTTTTGCGGGGACTCAGTCGGGTCGTGGTTGCGGCCGGATCGAATCGCTCCTGGCCTTGATCCCCGAACGGGGATGCCTCTCCTTCGATTATACCAACTCTTGATCCAGTCGAACACATAACAGTGGACATGCTTCCGATCCGACCGTGAGAGAATCCCCTTGCCCGCCAACCCGCCGCCGCCCATCCTCGCGGCATGCAACGCCGCATCCTCATCGTTCGTCAGGACCGCATCGGCGACGCCGTGCTGGCCACCCCGCTGCCCCGGGAGATCAAGCGCCGCTGGCCCGACGCCTACGTCGGCATGCTCGTGCGCGGATACACGCGGGATCTCTTTGCCCACGACCCCCAGGTGGACGTCGTGCTCACCGACGACTTTACCCCCGCCACCGCGACCCTCGCGTTCTGGGCCCGCGTGCGGGAGCTGCGTCGGCACCGCTTCACCCACGGCCTCATGCTGCTGGCCGACGCGCGCATGGCCTACCTGCTGGCCGCCGCCGGCATCCCCCGGCGCCTTGGCCACGGCATCACCCTCTACCACGCCCTGTCCCTGGCCCGGCCGGTCATGGCCCGCAAGTTCCACAAGGGACGCCACGAGGGGGCCTACTCCCTGGACCTGCTGCGGGCCCTGGGCGTCGAGCCCGCGAGCGACGCGCCCGAACTGCACCTGAGCGCCGCCGAACAAGAACTCGCGGCCCGTTGCCGTGGAAAATGGGGTGCGGGAGGACGGCGCATCGTGGGGATCCACGCCACCAGCGGCAAGTCGGCGCCCAACTGGGAGCCGGGGCTCTGGGCCGAGTTGGCGACCCGTCTTGCCGCCGACTCGGGGGTGCAGGTGGTGGTCACGGACAACATGCCGCCGCCGGAGTTGGATGCCGTGGTCGGCGCGGCCGTCCCCAACCGCGGTCTGGGCCTGCGCACGGCCATGGCCCACATCTCGGCGCTGGATGTGCTGGTGTCGGCCAGCACGGGGCCCATGCACATGGCGGCGGCTCTGGGTGTGCCCACGGTGTCGCTCTTCTGCCCCCTGCCCTCCTGCGAACCGGCCCTGTGGGGCCCCGTGGGCAACCACGCGCTCATGCTGTTGCCCGAAACGCCCTACTGCCGTGACCGCTGCCCGGGCGACCCCCACGTCTGCACCTTCGACGGCAGCCACGACCTGACGCCTGCCCGGGTCGCCGCCGAAGTGACGCGTCTGCTCGCCGCAAGGAAGAACCCCCCGGCCTGAGCCGGGGGGCGAACTCCAACACGAGAAATATCCGGGCTCAGCCTTCGGGCTCGTCGTAGAAGTCGATCATGTCCACGGGCATGACCACGGTGGTGGCGATGTTGCTCATGTGGGAAACGAGCCGCTTGTAGAAGCGCAGGGTGAGCACGAGGCAGACGGCATCCTGGGTGGTCAGGTCGCTGGTGGTGATGGCGCGGATGGCCTTCTCGTGGGAGCGGCCCTCCCGCTTGGCCCGCTTGATGACCTGCCCGGCCAGTTCCTCGTCGCTCTCGGCGAAGGCCCGGCGCACCAGGTCGAACAGGTCGGTGATGGCGGCGGTGGGCGCCGACAGGTGCTGGCGGTAAAGGTCCATGTCCGGGTTCTCCGGCATCATGGCGCGGACCTCGTGCAGGTTCTTCACGTAGTCGCCCATGCGTTCGCCGTCCTTGACGACGTTCATGAAGATGAGCGCCGACGGCACCTCCGCCTGGGAAGTCTGGGCCGACAGGCGCGACACCACGCGCCGGCGGATTTTGCGCTCGATCTTGTTGATGCGGATGTCCCGGTCGTACACCTCGACCTGGGGGTCTCCCTGGGGCGCGGCGTCGACAATCACGCCCGACGTGTAGGCGAACATGTCAGCCGACAGGCCGAGCATCTCGCAGATCCTCTCGACGAGGTCGTTGCTCCAGTTGTCGGCGCGGAACAGGTCGAGAAAGGAACCGAATCCCATGACATCCTCCGATGGGTCAAGAGCCTCTGAAGGCCCGATCGATGGCGACGAAAATCAGCGGCATAAGGAAGAACACGCTGACCATGTAGACGATGGCGAACCAGCGCCGGCGCGCCGTCTGCAGGGCGAGCAGGCGGGCCAGACGCACGGGTATCCGGCGCAACATGGGCACCGGGTAGATGAGCAGGATGCCCGACAGGTTGAACAGCAGGTGCACCAGGGCGACGGTCACCGCCTGGGGCGTGCCCGTGAGGGAGGCCAGCAGGGCCGTCACCGTCGTGCCCACGTTGGCCCCGAGGGTGGCGGCGAAGGCCGACTCCAGCGGCACGATGCCCGCGCCGATCAGCGGCACGAGCAGGCTGGTGGTGATGGAGCTGCTCTGCACGCCGACGGTCACCATGAGGCCCATCAACATGGCCATGAGGGCGCTGCGCCGCAGGTTGGCCGCGAACACGCCCTCGGCCCTGTTGAGCACCACCTTCTTGAGCAACCTGGTCAGGAACGTGAGGGCGAAGAAGATCCCCGCCAGGGCCACGACCATCATGACGGCCGATGTGGCGCCGTCGGACAGCCCCGCCGTGCTCCCCAACAGGTCCTGGATCGCGTGGACCGCCGGCTTGACGATGGTCTTGACCGGGTTGGGGAATTCCTGACCTTCGGCTCCCACGAGGCGTGTGCTCAGCCAAGTGGCCGTCCGCTGCAGGTAGTGGGTGGCCTGCTCGAGGGGGAAGAGGACGGCGATGGCCATGATGTTGAAGATGTCGTGCATGGTCGCGCCGGCGAAGGCGCGCCGGAATTCGGACCGGCGGTTGAGGGACGTCATGGCCACCAGGGTGTTGGTGACCGTCGTGCCCATGTTGGCGCCCATGATGATGGGGATGGCGCCCTGCACCGTGAGCGCGCCGCCGGCGACCATGCCCACCACGATGGATGTGGTCGACGACGAGCTCTGGATGAGGGAGGTCGCCAGCAGGCCGATCATCAATCCGACGACGGGGTTCGTCGTGGTGGCGATGAGGGTCTCGCTGAATTCCTTGCCCACGAGCTTGAACGCCGCGCCGAAGAGCGCGATGGCGGTCAGGAAGATGTAGAGGAGGATGGCCAACCCGAGGAGATTGACCAACATCTGCAGGAGCACACGGCGGGGCTCCGGCACGAGCGACGGGGAACCGGCGGAGTCGGTCACGGTGCTCCTGATGCGCCCGTCCTGGATACGGGCGATGCCAAGGGACCGGTAGGGTCGGCGGCGGCGGCCGCCGTGGTCGGGCCCAAGTTATCGGCTGGCTCCGGGCAGGTCAACGAGTCCGTTGGCCGACCCCGTACGATTTCTCGCCCATTATTGTCACGATGGTTCTTTATATGATCATGGGGGCTGACACCCCTGCGTGGCATGGGCGGGCAATAATTGCCTTTCGGCGGCACGGAAGGCCCCCGCCAGGCCGTCGCCACATTCCCGGAATACCTTGTGGCGCCCCGTCTTTCCCTGTTGGGCGCCGTTGGGGGGGACCTGGTTGGGCGGTCCTTTTTTTGCAATGAAGGCGAATTGGGCTAAGGTAAGGGCGTTCCGTCCCCCTTATCCCTGTCGAGGAGGCATCAGGACCATGGCTATTCTCAAGGTCGCCCGCATGGGGCACCCCGTGCTTCGCCAGAAGTGCCAACCCATCGATCCCGCCAAGATCACGGACCCCGCGGTTCAGGGTCTGATCCGGGACATGTTCGAGACGATGGGCGAGTACAACGGCGTGGGGCTGGCGGCGCCTCAGGTGCACCAGCCGGTGCGGCTGGTCATCGCAGGCGGCGAGACCGACGAGGATGGGCGACCGGAATTCCGGGTGCTGATCAACCCGGAGATCACGGTTCTGGACGACGCCGACCGCCTGGGCATGTACGAGGGTTGCCTCTCGCTGCCCGGCATGCGCGGTTGGGTCGAACGGCCGGCCATGGTCGAAGTGAAGGCCTACGACGAAAAGGGCGAGCGCATCGAGTTCGCCCTGGAGGGATTCCCCGCGGTGGTCTTGCAGCACGAGTGCGACCATCTGGACGGGGTCCTCTACATCGACAGGATCGAGGACATGACCAGATTCGCCTACGAGGAGGAAGCCGAGCGCTTCCTGGACCTGGCGGACGAGGAGTTGGCGGACCCGGACGACTGAGCCGGGGCGCGGGAGGAACCACGGATGAATGATACTGTGCTGCACGACATGGTGAGTGCCTTCAACTGCCGCCGCTTCACGGCCGCCGGCCAGCGCGCCGCCGAAGGCCTGGCTTCGGCCCAGGGTCGCGAAGAGGCCTTCTGGATGGGGCTGGTCGAGGCCTGCGAGGGCTACGCCGACCTGGACGCCGGGCGTCTCGATCGTGCGGAGAGCCGCCTGGTCGAGTCCATGCAGAAACTGCGCAACTTCGGGTTCCGCTACGA
>JAUUZX010000276.1 GCA_030592025.1 bacterium
ATCCATGGCCTTCGGCCCGAGGATTCAAATGGCGCAGTCCATGGTCGGAAAGGTCTTGTCCAGCTGGGCCATGCGGCCGCCCAGGGACGGCGACTTCTCGACCAGGGTCACCGGAACCCGGGCGTCGGCCAGGTCGAGGGCCGCCTGGATGCCGGCGATCCCCCCCCCGATGACCAACGCCCTGAGCTTCTTCGGCGCCTCGGCTTCCTCGTCCGGCAGTATGGGCTGTGAGTCCATTCCTCCGCACCTCTCCTTTGTCCGCGACTACCCGGCTGCCTCCGTGACCGCCGCCACCGCCTCGCCGCCGGGGGCCTGTCCGCCCCCGTACTCCTTCTGAAAGTAGTCCCATCCGGCATCGAAGGCCCTCAGGTTGAGCTCCTCCGTGCCGGACGGCACCGACTGCTGGACCGCGTCGCGCAGGGCCTCGCGGGGCACCAGCTCGGAGGCCGCCGCGAAGAAGCCCAGCATCACGATGTTCTGCACGATCGACCTGCCCAGGCTCTCGGCGATCCGTGTCGAGGGGATGCCGTAGGCCTTCTGGCTTTCCTTCGGGTCCGGGTGGACCAGGTCCTTCTCGAAGACCAGGGTGCCGTCGTCCTTGAGCTCTGGGCCGTACTTATCCCAACCCTCTGTCGACATCACGACGAAGATGTCGGGGTTCTGGATGTAGGGGTAGAGGACCTCGGTGTCCGACACGGCCAGGGTCGTGCTGCAGGCCGACCCGCGCGCCTCGGGGCCGAAGCTCTGGATCATCATGGCGTGGAGCTCCGAGTTGACCGCGCAGGCCCTTCCGATGATGTGGCCGGAGAGCACGACCCCCTGGCCGCCGAAGCCGGTGATCCGAATCTCAGTTCTCACGGAGAAGCCCCCCCTCCGGCGGCATCGGCGCGTACTTGTCGCCGAGCACCTCGGTGTAATGCTGGTCCATCCTCTCGGAGAAGGTCGGCCGGTCCTCGTCGACGAACTTGCCGCACACGATCTTGTCCTGGAACTCGATGGCGACATCGCGAGTGTCGGCGCCGTGCCGGATCTCGGCGTTGTCGTGGTAGAAGCGCATCAGGTCGAGGCCAGAGCCGAGGCGGTTGAGACGCGAGTACAGGGTCGCGCACGGTGCGATCACCTCGATGAAGCGGAAGCCCTTGCGGTGCAGGGCCTCGCTGAACGACTTGGTCAGGCGGCGGATGTGGAGCGAGGTCCAGCGCGCCACGTACGAGGCCCCGCAGCTGGCCGCAAGGTGGGGCAGGTTGAAGGGGTTCTCGAAGTTGCCGTAGGGCATGGTGGACGACTTGGCCCCAATCGGCGTCGTCGGCGCGTTCTGCCCGCCGGTCATGGCATAGATGAAGTTGTTGACCAGGATGACAAGCAGGTCCATGTTGCGGCGGGCGGCGTGGATGAAGTGGTTGCCCCCGATCCCGCTCAGGTCGCCGTCGCCCGAGAACACGGTCACCTGCAGCTCCGGCCGGGCGAGCTTGAGCCCGGTTGCGAACGGGATGGCACGGCCGTGGGTCGTGTGAAAGGCGTCGAGCTTCATGTAGCCGGCCACCCGCCCAGTGCAGCCGATGCCCGACACGATCGACACCTTGTCGAGGTCGTGGGCCGAGCCCTCCAGCGCGGTGGCGTAGCACTTGACGACGGTTCCGATCCCGCAGGTCGGGCACCAGATGTGGGGGATTCGGTCCATCCGCAGGAACGGGGCGATCGGGTGCTCCTGCTCGGCAACGTCCGGTCGTACGAGTTTCTCCGTCATTGTGCTGCCCTCACGATGGCCTCGCAGATCGTGTGGGGGTCGTGAACGCCGCCTCCTGCGTGAGGCACACACACGGCTGCGGCCTTGCCGGCGGCGCAGCGCTCGACCTCCAACACCATCTGCCCATAGTTGATCTCCGGGACGACGAACGCCTTGACGACCTCGGACAGCTCGCGGATCCGGCTCTCGGGGAAGGGCCATACGACGACGAGGCGCATGAAGCCCACCTTGACGCCCTCCGCACGCGCCATGTCGATGCCCATCCGCGTCACCCGGGCGGTGATACCGTACGCCACCACCACGACCTCGGCGCCGTCCACCTGCTCCTCCTCGACGCACACGATGTCGTCGGTGTTGAGCTGAATCTTGTCGATCAGGTGGCGGACGTTCCACTCCTGGCACTCGACGCTCATGATCGGGTATCCCCGCTCGTCATGGGTGAGGCCGGTCGTGTGGAATCGGTAGCCGTCGCCGGCGCGGGCGAACTCCGGGATCTGGCCGCCGTTGAGCTCGTAGGGACGAAACTCGTCCGGCTTCTTCTTCGTCAGCCGGCGAGGCACGACCTCGATCTCCTCGGCCGGAGGGATCACGACCTTCTCGGTCATGTGGCCCACGCACTCGTCCATCATGAACAGGACCGGTACCCGGTAGGTCTCGGACAGGTTGAAGGCCTTGATCATGAGGTCGAAGGCCTCCTGCGGCGACTGCGGGCTCAAGGCGATGAGCTCGTAGTCCCCGTGCGATCCCCACTTGGCCTGCATCATGTCGGCCTGGCCGACCATGGTCGGCAACCCGGTGGAGGGCCCGCCGCGCTGGACGTTCACCACCACGCACGGGGTCTCCATCATCACCGCCAGGCCGATGTTCTCCATCATCAGACTGAAGCCCGGGCCGCTGGTGACGGTCAAGCTCTTGGTGCCGGTCCAGGAGGCGCCGACGACCGCGGCCATGCTCGCCAGCTCGTCCTCCATCTGGATGAAGGTCCCCCCCATCAGCGGGAACCTGCGCGAAATGCGCTCCACCACCTCGGTCGAGGGGGTGATGGGGTAGCCGCCCACGAACCGGCAGCCCGCCGCCATAGCGCCCTCTCCGCAGGCGTAGTCCCCGTCGAGGTAGTGGACGCCCGTCAAAACACCGGAAGGATCGGTCTTCAACTGGCCACCTCCTTTCCCTCCGCGTGCCCAGCCTCGGGCGTGGGCGCGCTCGTTCCCTCGTCGATGCAGTAGATGGCGAAGTCCGGGCAGATCATCTCGCAGAGGTTGCAGTTGACGCACTCTCCGCTCTTGACGACCTCCGGCGGGTGGTACCCCTTCTTGTTGAACCCCTCGGACATCACCAGGACGTCCTTGGGGCAGTACTCCACGCAGAAGCCGCACCCCTTGCACCGATCGGCGATGATCACGACCCGACCGTGGGGCACCGTGACCTGGTCGAAGTCCAGAGGCTGTCGCCAGTACTTCATGCCGCCCTCCCTGAACGGGATCTCTCATGGCTCGCACACCGTTCCGAAAACCGCCCGACCCCGCCGCAGCACGAGATCGGAGCCTTCACGACGAGCCCTCCTGAGCTGCGGCGCGGCCCGCCCGCCGGGTCTCCAGCGCACAACCCCCACAGAGGGGGCCCACCGAGCAGTCCGCCTGGTGGTAGCCGGCGCAGCGCAGGCACGGCCCGCTGCGCGCCGAGTCCGCCTGCAGCAGACCGACGCACACGCGCTCGAGGAGATCGCACAGCTGTTCCTGCTCCTCCGGTGTCAAAGACCGGACCACCGGTCCCACCCTCGACGCCTTCAGCTCCTCATACTGGCGCACCAGCCGGTAACCCGTGTCGCTGGCCGACAGAGCTGTGGCGCGCCGGTCCCCCGGAAAGGCCGCACGCCGCACCAGGTCCAGACGCTCCAGCTTGTCGATCGCCTTGGAGGTCACCGCGGCGCTGACCCCCAGGCACCGCGCCACCTGGCCCATTTGCAGGTCCGCGTTGAGGGCGATCAGCTTGAGGAAGCAGAACTGCGCCCGGGTCAACGGGAGAGGGCTCTCCTCCCTGAGAAACCGCTCCTCGAGGATCTCCCGCAGGGCCGAGCCGAGGACGTGACTGAGGCGAAGGAAGCGGAGGAACCGCTCGTCTCCACTGGCGGCCAGCCCGGGGGGCCGACCGGTTCGGAGCTCGGGGGAGGGAGCGGATGGCATCGTTAACCTCGTTGAATGTTAACCCTGTCAAGTAACCTAGATCAAGTTGGGCCGTCCGTCAAGGGGGGCCGGAATC
>JAUUZX010000005.1 GCA_030592025.1 bacterium
GGCCGGGGCGCCGACGAAACGCCAGCCGCGCTCGCGCCCGTGGGTGACCAGCAGCAGCACGGGCACGGCGAAGAGGCCCATCTGCAGTTCCCGGGCCGCGGCCAGCACCGCCGGCGCCACCGCCCCCACCAGGATGCCACCCACCATGCCGCCGGCCGACACGATCAGGTAGAACTCCGTCAAGCGGTCGGCGCCCGGCCGCAGCCGGTAGAGCTCGCCGTGGCACACGATGGTCACCACGAGCAGCCCGCCGCCGAAGAGGGCGATCTGCCACCAGGGCGCGAAGGAGATCTCGAGGCCGAGCCCGGCGTACTGGCCGGGGATCACCGCGTAGAGCACGAGCAGAGCGACACCGAGGCCGATCGCCAACAGCGCGCGGGGGTAGAACCGTTCGCCGCCGAAGGTGATGATGAACGACACCAGGTACACAGCCAGGGGCAGCACCCACAGGAAGGGCATGGTGGCGATGTTTCCGGTCAGTTGCAGGGTGACGGCCATGAAGGCCACCACGCCCAGCAACGACCAGCCCAGCCACAGCAGGCGCCGGCCCGTGGTGGGGACGTCACCGGGGGGCGCCGAGGGTTCGTCGACGGTGTCGTCCCCGGGATGGCGTCGGGTCGCCCCCGCCAGGGCCAGGATGATCACCACGAGGACCACGAAACCGCCGGACCAGATCCACGCCTGCTGCGTGCCGCCCCACAGGCGCTCCACCGCCAGCGGGTAGGCCAGCAGCGCCAACAGCGACCCCGTGTTGGACATGGCGAACAGCGCGAAGGGTGAGCGCCCCGGGTGGATCCTGGCGTACCAGGCCTGGATCAGGGGGCCGGTGCCCGCCAGCAGGAAGAAGGGCGCGCCCACGGTGGCGGCCAGCATCCCGATGATGAGCCAAGTGGGGTCCTCGCCGCCCTGGGGCTGCCAGCGCAGGTCCGGGATGATGGGCAGGGTGACCACCGCCAGCGCGAGCAGCGCGCCGTGGAGGTAGAAGGGCTTGGCGCCACCCAGCAGCCGCCGACTGAGGTGGGCGTAGGCGTACCCCGCGAACAGCGCCGTCTGGAAGAAGAGCAGGGCCGTGGTCCACACCGCGGGGGTGCCGCCGTGCCAGGGCAGGATGTACCGGGACAGCAGAGGCTGCACCATGAAGATGAGGAAGCTGCTGACGAAGATCGCCAGGGCGAAGAACCAGGCCGGGATGGAGGGGCGCGGTGGGGGCACGGGGTCTCCGGGGGTCTGGTGGTCGCGGTGGTGATCGTGAACACCGACGACAGTACCATCAGGGGTACGAACAGGGGCAGCAAGAAACACAACCGGAGGTGACGAAGACGCGGACGGTCAGGCAGAGCGCTTCGCGTCGGCAAGCATCAGCAGGCGGTGCTCCATTTCCCTGAGGGGCATGAGGTCACCCTTGCGGCTGGCCACGGTCACGCCCCGGCGGTAGGTCTCGGCCGCCTCGGTGTCGCGCCCCAGCCGCTCGAGGACCTGGCCGTGGGTGGCGAACGCTGCGCTGTTGTCATGCTGCACGACGCAGGCCCGCGCCAGGTGGGGCTCGGCGGCCACGAAATCCTCCAGTTCCGCCAGTGCGTTGCCCAACCCCAGCAGGGCCAGGGGGTCGTCGGGGTCGATCTCCAGCACTTCGCCGAACATGAGGGATTTGCGCTCGGCGTCGGCGCGGCGGGTGGCCGCCTCGGCGCTGGCCTTCGCCTGGTCGGCCTTGGTGTCGTCCAGACCCATGAAACGCTTTTCGGTGGCCAGGGCGAGTTGGCGTTCGGCCTCCTCCTTGTCGCCGAGCTTCATGTAGAACAGGGACAGGTTGGTGTGGACCATGGGCTCCAGGGGGTTGATCTCCTCGAGCCGTCTGAAGATCGCGATGGCTTCGCCAAAGCGTTCGTTCCGTCCCAGGATCACACCAAGGGCCTCGTAGGCGTCAGCGTGACCCGGGTCCAGGTGCAGGGCTTCCTTGAGCATGGCGACGGCGGTGTCGTCGTGCCCCCGGCTGAAACTCTGCACCGCCCGCTCGTGGAGATGCCTGGCCCGTTCGAGCTTGTCGCCGCCGCTGTGGAAGGGCAGCAGGACGACCTCGGCCCGCGTCGAGGTGCCCTCGGCGAGGTCGATTTCCAGGACCATGCCGGGCGTCCGGTGGTCGCGGTCCAGAAAGGCCAGGGCGATGGGTCCTTCCCGGGTCGCCGACAGGACGCCACGGGCCCAGGTGCCCACCCTGGCGCCGCCCTTCCCCAGCAGCGCCGTCCCGGGAGCCGGGAAGGCGGGCAGGGATTCCTGGCCCGGACCGGTGAACGCCAGGCCCCGCAGGGCCTGGGGTGGCGAGCCGTAGGTGCGGATCCGGGCCACCACTTCCTGGCCGAGGAAGCAACCCTTGGTCGTGCTCAGGACATGTTCTTCCAGACCGGTCTGGGGCAGCACGCGCTTGCCGGCGGGCAGGTCGACGCCCATCCGCGGCCAGCCGGCCTCGAGGGTGAGCCACTCCCAGGCCGTGGCGTGCACCCCGTCATTGGGCCAGGAATCGGCATCGCCGGCCGGGGGGAGGGTGGCTCCCCGGGGCACCAGCTGCAGCCAACCGTGGTCGCCGGTGAACGAGCAGGCGATGGTCCAGCCTGCCGGTTCGGTCCGGACGCTGAACTCGGGCAGGTCGGTGGTGCGGCCCTGGACCACGAGCCCGTCGAACTCGTCCGAAACGTCGTCCACCAGCACGTCCTCGGTGATGACGTGCCGAAGCAGGTCGTCGGCCAGGTGGGCAATCTCGACCCGGGGCAGGATGGCCAGGTAGGCGGGGAAGGGCTGCCCCTGTGCGGGCAGCCGGTGCAGGCTGAACCAGGCCACCAGGGCGCCTTTGCGGTCCAGGCGCGCCGAGAGCTGGCCCTGCCCGGGGGCGAGGGCCTCGACATCGCTGGTCAACTGGGCCTGGAGGAAAGCCGGTGCGTCGGCTCCGACGACAAAGAGGGCGCCCAGGGCGGGCGCGTCCTGCCAGCCGGCAGCGAAACCGTGGGACCGGGCCCGACGGCAGATCTCCAGCGCGAGGTTGCTCATACGGCGAAGCTCTCCCCACAACCACAGGTGTTGCTGGCGTTGGGATTGCTGAAGACGAAACCGCGGCCGCCGAGACCCGCCTGATGGTCGAGGGTCACGCCCCGCAGGTAGATCGTGCTCTTCTTGTCCAGGTAGGCATCGAAGCCGGTGCAGGGGACGACGAGATCGCCCTCCTGGCGCGTGCCGAACTCCACCTTGTAGACGAACCCGGAACACCCACCGCCCGATACGCCCAGGCGCAATCCCTGGCCCTCACGGTCCTCGGCCGCGATCAGCCGACGGACCTCGACCTGGGCGGAGTCGGTCAGGATCACCACCGCGTCGGCGGGCGCTGCTGCCAGCGGCCGCGCCGGGCTCGTCGGGGCCGGGGCCGGTCGGGTGGCGCCCTGGCGGACGAAGTCCCCCAGAGGGGTGATGGACCTCACCTCGGCCGTGGGCAGGGCCAGGCGGTCGTGTTTCTTCCACACACCGAAGCGGGCGGCGCGCTGCAGCCACTCGGCGTTGGTCTGCTCGTTCTCGCCCTCGTGGTGCATGTCGCAGTCCAGCAGGATGATGTCCGTTGAGCCGATGGTGTCGCAACGGCCGACGTAGACGGTATCTCTGGTCTCGGCCACCACGGTGATGCCGTGCAGATCACCCTTGTCGTCGTGGAAAGTGCCCATGGCGGCGGTCCTTTCAGCAGTGTTCGTCAAAGGCGAGGCTCAATTCGCGGGCGACAACGTCCGCGGATTGGCCCTCGATCAGGTGGCGAGGCACGAAGTGCACCAGTTGGCCGTCCTTCATCAACGCCAGGGACGGGCTGCTGGGCGGCACGTCGCCGATGAGTTTGCGGGCGCGGGCGGTGGCGTCGAGGTCCTGCCCTGCGAAGACCGTGGCCACCCGCGCGGGCCGGCGCGCGTGATCGAGGGCCATCTTCAGACCGGGGCGGGCGCTGCCGGCGGCGCAGCCGCAGACCGAGTTGATCAGCAGCAGGCTCGCGCCTTCAGACTTGGCGAACCAGGTGTCCACTTCGGCGGCGGCGCGCAGTTCCTCGATACCGCTTGCGGTCAATTCGGCCCGCATCGGGGCCAGCATCTGCTCGGGGTAGGGCATGAGGTCTCGTCTCCCGGTTGGTGTCCATGGGCCCCGTACGCGGGGGTGATCCTACGGCTATGAGATATAATACTTGAGTAAATATGTCAAGTATAGTTCGGGCATGCCGCTCCTCATGCCGGCGGTAAAACGAAGCCGGCCACCCGCAGGTGCGGGCGGCCGGCGTGAGAGCCGCTGTCGGCGTCTACTGGACGAGCAGCAACTTGGTGGTCTGCACGCCTTCGCTGGTGACCATGCGGGCGAAGTAGGTGCCCGAAGAGACACCTCGGCCCGCGCTGTCGGTGCCGTGCCAGGTCACGGCACTCGACCCGGCCGGGAAGATCGTGTCGGCGATGAGGGCGATGCGACGACCGGTGATGTCGTAGATCGCCAACTCCACCTGCTGCGGGGCAGCCAGGGTGAAGCTGATCTCGGTGGAAGGATTGAACGGGTTGGGCCGGGCGCCCTCGAGCCGCGTCACCAGCAGCGGCAGATCCAGTTCGAGGGACTTCTCCATGATCACGGTCCACTCGCCGTGCTCGAGGTGGAGCAGGGAGTAGAACGCCGTATGGCCCGCGGCCCCGATGATCCCGCTATCGACGGCACGGAAGCCGTTGGCGGTGGCGACCACGGTGAGTTCGGAAAGCTCGCCGTCCAGTCGCCTGACCACCCGGAATACCTGCGGGTCGGTCTCGCGGTCGGAGGTCCAGGTGAGCTCCACTTGGTGACCGCTGAGCCTCGCGTCGAGGGTGGGCACGAGGGTGGGCACCACGCCTGCGCAGCCGGCGTCGCCGCAGCCCACGCCGAGGGCGCCGATAAGATCGTCGCAGCCCCACGGATGGTGGCCCGCCAGGGCCCAGGAGTCCGAGGCCACGTGGAAGTCACCGGCGCCGATATCGCAGAAGCAGGGATCGGCGGAGAAGTTGCCGTCCAGGTTGACCTGGGGCGCGATCGCGCCGACCCAGTCGCCGCCGGTGTTGCCGTAGAGGTCGCAGCAAACCAAGGTGATGACGTCCCCTTGGACGCTAGTTCCGGCCGCGACGCCTCCATTGAGGGCGATGATGGTGCGTTCAATCATGATGTTGCTGTAGTTGTACGCGTCCACGCCATTAACTGTGTTGCTCACGACCGTACAGTCTCGAAGGAGCGCGGTTGCGTCCATCACGAACACTCCGTGATCGCCGGCGCCACGCAGGACGCAGCCTTCGACCGTCAGGTTGGCGCCGTACCTGGCGTGGACGTTACTGCCGACGGCGTCACGGATCGTGAGATCGGCGAGATGGTTCGTCGTACCATCAAAGACCATGGTGCCACCGACGATATGGACGTCCGCTGCGGAACCGGTCGCACCGTGCAAGTCCACGCCTTCGCCGAACATGATCGAACCACCCGAAGAATGAACGCCATCATGTATGACGATCTCGCCTTCACCCATGAGTGCATAACTCGCGACCCAGAGGTTGGCAAGGGGCGCCGTGACTGTGCCGGGGTTCGCGTCGTCGCCGGTCACGGCCACGTGCAGAACCTGGCGCAGGCCCGACTGGATGAACGAGTAGATCTGGCCGCCGCCGGCCAGGGTGCCCTTGTGCGTGACCCGCACGCGGTACCAGCCGGCGGTCGGCGCGGCCACGTCGATGCGCTCGACGTTGTCGCGGAAGTTGTCGCCGGTGGTGGCGGCGTTCGCGGGGTTGGCCGGGTCGAGGATCCAGGGCTCGTAGACCATGGCGTCGCTCAGGCGTTCCAGCCGCAGGTCGAGGTCGTTGACGAGCATGAGGTCGGGCGGATTCAGGGACCAGACGGGCACCGTGCCCGCGGGGTCGGTCCAGCAGACGGTCAGGGCGATGGGCTCCAGACCGTCGCTGTAGAAGACCAGGTCGTTGGTCCCGCCGTCGGCCAGGCTCGTCTCCAGGATGCGGTTGCCGGTGGCCGCGTCGCCGGTGATGACCTGCGCCGCGCCATGGGTATCCATGAGGCCCCAGCCGAAGCTGTAGTCGGGGCCGTCGGCGGTGCCGGTCTCGTTGGCGGTGTGTAGGATCAGGCCCTTCACCGTGGCGGACCGGGCGTTGGTGCCGTGGGTGTCGAGGTAATGCCCGAAGAGGAGGTTCGCCGAACCCGAGGCGTTGGGTGACGACATGGAGGTCCCGCTGATGGAGTAGTAGTCCGCGGGGCCCGTGTCCCAGGCGCTGTAGAGGCCGACGCCGTTGGCGGAGATGTCCGGCTTGATGCGGCCGTCGTCCGTGGGGCCCCAGCTGCTGAATTCGACGCTGATCACGCCGCCGGGGGTGGAGTAGCCGCCGATCACGTCGTAGGTGGCCCCCACGGTGAGGATGTTCTTGGCGTTGCCGGCGTAGCTGATCGTGTGGAAGCCGGTGGTGCCGCCGTCCGGGTCGCGGGGGATGTTGATCCACTCCCAATCGCTGAGCAGGGGATTCCAGTACCAGTAGTACTCACCGGCTGCGGGGCCGGCGTCGTTCCGGTCGTTGCCCGCGGACTTGCAGACCAGGTAGTAGGGCGCGTTGTAGGTGATGTCGTCGAGGTCGCGGGCGTTGTCGTAGTAGAAACCGAAGCCCGCGTCCTCGGTGGCGCTGACGGTGTGGTCGCCGTACCAGATCCAGTAGCCGCCGCTGCTCGACCAGTACCAGCCGGTGCCGTAGCCGTAGCTGTGGTTGGAGACGCGCAGACCGCCGGCCGCGGCCGCGGCCATCTCGATCTCGTCATCGGTCCAATCGTAGAAGTCGAGCAGGGCGGCCGGGGACATCCCCTTGGCGGCCGGGTTGACGCCCGATGCCATCATGGTGCCGGCCACGTGGGTGGAGTGGTAGCCGACGGTGACGGCCCCGTCACCCGGGGTGGCCCTCCCACCGAACTCCTGATGGACGGCGTACACGGCGGAGCCGTCCCACACGGCCATCTGGCCGGGCAGGTTGGCGCCGTCCAGGTTCAGGCCGCTGGCGCCGCCGGGCCAGAGCAGGTCGGTCCCGATGCTGATGGCCGCGTCGAGGTTCTCGACCATGTTGACCAGGAGACGGCCCCGGCTGTCGATGCCCATGAGCTGCATGTCGGGATCGCTGTTGATCAGGCCCATGGCGCCGGAGTCTTCGGCGATCAACTGCTGGAAAAGAGCGGTGCGTTGGACGGCGTTCTGTTGGGCGAAGTCGTCCTGCAGCTGCTGCAGGCGGCCGACGTCGGTGGTGCCCAGCGGGCCGGGTACCTGGGCGAATGCGGGCAGAACCATCGTTGCGAGGAGCAACAACGGCAACGTCCATCCATAGCGATTGCAAAGACGCATGGGTAGCCTCCACTAACAAAGTGATGGGTAATACCTGGTGTGGAGAGATCGGTAGAAACCCCCCTCCAATCTCCGTACCAACTTATACCATAAATTTTGAGACAATAAAAGCATAAACAGCTCAACGGGTTGACATGGGCGTCGTTATCGTTGCGCTCCCCCGGGATCAGAACCCCACGTCCCGCCCCGCGTTTTCCGCCTCGAGCCAGGCCTGGAGGGGGGCGTAGTAGGCAAGCAGGGCCTCGGCGGAGATGTCCTCGCCTGTGGCCTGGCGCAGCACCTCTCGGCCGTCGCGGGTGGCGCCGAGGGCCATGATGGAGCGGAGGTACTCACCCACCGCCGGGTTGCCGAAGGCGTTGGCCGCGTGGACGTCCTGGCGCAGGATCGCGCGGCAGACGTAGCGGTGCAGCTGGTGGGCGATGATCCCGGCGATGGCCTGGTCGTAGCCGCGGGCCGGCGCCTCGATCACGGAGGGCAGCGCAGCCGGGTCGCACCAGATCTCCTCACGCAGGGCCGGCGGGGCGAGCCCCTGCCAGCGCGCCGCCAGTTCCCACCAGCGCCCGTTCATGAGGTGGGGCGACAGCTTGTCCTCGTAGAAATCATGCTCCCAGTGGGTGATGGTGCCGCAGGCCCTGGGCACCTGGACGACAGGGCTCGTCAGGGCCTCGTGGAGGAGCCGCCCCACCAGTTCGGGGGTTTCGCCGGCGATCAGCAGGCCCATCTGCTGCAGGTAGACGGGCTGGCCGACGTTCAACGCCACGAACCCGTCGAGGGCCAGGGGCAGAGCCCGGTCGGCGCCCTCACGGAGGCCGAACGGCACCTGGGGGCGGGCCATGGCCAGGTGCTGGTACGCGCGGCCGAGAACGCGGTGGGCGGTGATGAAGCCGTCGACGTCCGCCGTGAGGTTGGCCAGCACGCGCACGTCCTGCTCCCGATCCACGGGCAGGACCAGCGTGCCGTCGAGTTTGCGGCGGGTGGCGTCCGCGGTCAGGGGGTAGAGGTCGCTCTGTTCCCAGAAGGAAGCGGGTAAGGCCTGGAAACCGAGGGAGGCCCAGAAGCCGCCGGCCTTGTCGACGATCCAGGCGGGCTGCACCTCGGCGAACGCGGGTTGCGGACCGGGCGCGGGCACGACGCCGGACCAGTCGGCGCCCGTGGGGTCGGTCAGCCAGTGGGCCGGCAGGCGCCGTGGCGGCGCTACCCCGTAGCGCGCGGCGAGGGTGTGCTTCACCCAGCAGTGGAGCTGCTCGTACAGGGGCATGACCTCATCCAGGAGGCGGGTCATGAGCTGCAGGATCTCGGCGCTGTCGAGACCGTAGTCGGCGGCCTCCAGATCGAAGAAGGAGGAGTACCCCAGCTCGCTGGCCGTGCGGTTGCGCAGGTCGCGCAGGGTGACGAGGTCGGGCCTGAGCACCGACCCGACGGACCGGGCGCTCTCCCAGGCGGCGCGCCGGGTCGCGAGGTCGTCGGAGCCGGCGAGGGTGTCCGCGATCTCGATGGGGGCGACCTGCCGCGGCGCCCCGTCGGGCAGATGGAGCCAGTAGGTGTGGTGCGCCAGGGAATCGTCGAGGGCACGGGCGGTGGCGACGGTGCGGGCCACGGCCTCGGGGTTGGTGGCCGGGACGTGGGCCGCCCGGCGCCAGGCGGCTTCGATGCGCCGGTCCTGAATATCCGTCAGGTCGCGACGGCCGCGCAGGAGGCGGAGTCGGCTCATGACCGTCCGGCTGCCCACGAAGTCGTCCAGGGCGCGCCTGGCCGCGACGGTCTGGGAGGTGTGCAGGTCGTCGACATCGGTGGCGGCCGTCCATTGGGCCCGGGCGAGGTCCGTCCCCAGGGCCTGGGAGCGCGCGTCGTAGGCCGTCAGGAACGAATCGACCTCCGCCGGGCCCGTCTCGATTTCGCCGAGGGCCGGGATGACCATCGACACCGGAGCCTGGTCAACCGTGGGGACGCTCGCCTCGGGTACATCGATGGAGGGCGACCGCCAGTCCACGTACCAGACGATCATGAGGCCGACCGCCAGCAGGAGCATGCCCAGTCCGGCTATCATGCGGTTGTTCATGGGCGGGTCCTCCGGGGTGCTGGGTCATCCGTTGTGCTCGTGGGCCACAGTGCCACAGGTATGGCCCGGCGCAAAGGGCGGATCGGGGCTTGGCAGGGTGGACGGACACTGGCATGCTGTCGCCAACAGGAGGCCCGCCCATGACCGATCCCGCCCCCCGTTTTCGCCGAGATCATCAACGCCGTTCGCTGGTTTGGCGTGCGATCCTGTTGATCATCGTGCTCGGCGCCATGATCGCGCTGCCACGCCTGCTCGAGGGTCTTGGCTGAGTCTAAGGTCTCCCTAGAACCTCGTTCAGAGCCCGGTTCAGGCGCCTGATATTGTAGGGCTTGATCAGGGCTGCCTTGAACCCGTAGTCCCGGTAGTTGGCCATGACCGGACCGCTGGAATACCCGCTGGTGACGATCACCCGGCACTCGGGGTCGATCTCCAGAAGATCTCGGGTGGTCTCCAATCCACCCATTCCCCGGGGTACGGTCAAATCCACGATGACGACGTCGAAGGCCTGCTGGCGCTGCAGGTGATCACGGTAGAACTCAAGGGCTTCGGCGCCCTCGACGGCCCCGACCACCTCGAACCCCAATCGCCGGACCATGCGCATCGTGATGACGCGCACTTCCTGGTCGTCGTCCATGACCAGGACGCGACCGGTGTTCCGGATCAAGGGTTTGCCGGCCGTGCCCTTGCCCCCCCGCGCTTCACGGCTGACCGGCAAATGGATCGTGAAGGTGGTGCCTTCGCCCAGGCGGGACTGGACCTCGATTCGCCCCCGGTGGCGGCTGATGATGGAATGAACCACCGCCAACCCCAGGCCGCTGCCTTCCCTCTTGGTCGTGTAGTAGGGATCGAAGAGGTGCTGCAGGTTCGCCTCGGGAATCCCCGAGCCCTGATCCGCAATCGCGATCCGGACCATGGGTGTTTCCCGACCCTCTTGCCGCTCGACCACGTTGGCACCGGAAATGACCAGGCACCCGCCGGTGGACATGGCTTGCCGTGCGTTGATGACGAGATTCTGGATCACCTGCCCGATCTGGTGCCTGTCGATCAGGACGGGCCGGAGGTCCGATTCGAACTCGAACTTCAGATCGATATCGGCGCCGTGGATGACGAAGTTGGCCGCTTCCCGCACCACCTCGTCGATGGCCGTAGCGTCCAGGATGGGGCTGCCGCCCTTGGCGAAGGTGAGCAATTGGCGTGTCAGGTCGGCCGCCCGGTCCGAGGCCTTTTCCGCGCTGGACAGGATCTCGTCGATTTCCGCGTTGTCCTCCAACAATTCCAGGGCCAGGTTGAGGTTGCCGGAGATGGCCATCAGGATGTTGTTGAAGTCGTGGGCGATTCCTCCTGCCAACACGCCCAGGGCCTGCAGCATGGAGTTTTTGCGCTGTTCCTGCTCCAGATGCCTGGCGCCGGTGGTGTCGCGGATCACCACGACCCAGCCGGTGACCTCATCCTGCCCGCCGGTGATGGGGGAGCAGCCCACGCCGACGTTGCGGGGATTCCGGTCCCGGGAATGCAGCAACAACTCACTCGTGTTCCCGTCCGGATCCTGCAGGTACCCCGACGCGAAGATCCCGAAACCGGATCCGGATTCCTCATGGACGAGGGCCAGGACATCATCGATCGACTTGCCCCGGCATGCGTCTTCGTGGCAGCCGAGCATGTCCGCGGCTGCCGAGTTGACCAACAGGATGATCCCCTCGCGGTCGACGCTTATCACTCCTTCGCCCAGGTTGCGCAGGGTGACCTGGAGTTGTTCCTTCTCCTCGGCCAGGTTCTCCTCGATCGCCGCCCGCTGCTCCATCTCGTGGTGGAGATCCCGGTTGGCCAGATCCAGTTCCCGGGCCCGATCGGCCAACTTGCGGGCATCCCGCTTCCGCATCGTCGCCAAGCGCAGGAAAAAGACCAGGGACAGCGTCGTGAAGAGCTGGATCACGCCCAGCAGCAACAGGGTATCGCGGGCATGGCGATCGGTCGCGGCCAGGCTCCAGCGAACGGTGAGGGTGGCGGCGCCCTGATAGGAGTAGGTGATGGGAAGGGACCGACTGGCGACGTGCTCCGCCGGTCTTTCCTGGTCGTGCTGGAAGTGGACGAACCCGTTGTCCGCGGTCAGGTCCAGATGGTCCACCTTGTCCTGGTACAGTTGGATCCAGTTGGTCAGCAGGGGGTCGATGTCCTGATACTGGGCATTCTGCAGGCTCGTCTGCAGGATGGTCTCCAGCACCTGGAGATTGGCCGCCAGGTCTTCCTCGGCGATGGCGATGTCTTCACGATGCTGGTTCCAGCAGAAGAATCCGCCGAGGGCGAATTGGACCAGGAACACCATAACCAGAATGGCCCAGGGGAAGCGGTCCTTGCCCGGCTGAAGGATGGAATCGGGGGTCACTTGGGGGCCTCGTCGAGGAATCTCAGCAGCGCCCTCAATTGGTCATAGTCCGCGTCCTTGGCCACGGTCACGGCGGTGGCGGAGGATTTGAAACTCTGCAGGACCGCCACGCCCTCCGGTGCCGCATCCAGGTTGATCAAAGCCGCCCGGATCAGCGCCAGATGATCATTCCCCAGTCGATGGCTGGCGACGAAGACGTGTTCGGGGATGTCCATGGTGGGCATCAGGCTGCGCAGGCCGCGGTCTGCGAATTTCAGGAAGACCTCCTCCTTGACGGCTCCGGCGGCGAAGTCCCCCGCGAGCACCCCGAGGGCGACGTTGTGATGGCTGCCCAGGAACGCCAGCCCCGACAGGTCTTCCTCGGTCAGACCGGCCTGCTTCATCATGGCGTAGGGGACCAGGTACATGGTCGATTGGCGATCGACGAAGGCCAATCGTTGGCCGGCCAGTTGCTGGAGGGAGCGCAACGGGCTGTTCTCGGTGACCACGATATGGCCACGGAAGACGGGCTCCCCGTTGGTGACGATCTTGCCGAGGAGGGAGTGCTCGCCGAAGAGGTGGGTCAGACTCACGTAGCCGGCCGGCCCCAGGAATGCCAGATCCACACGAGCGGTGCCGATGGCATGGATGTGTTCCTCGTAGTTGGTACCCACCCGGATCTCCACCGGCAGGCCCGTGGTCTGCTCCAGGAAATCAGCCAGCGGAGTGAAGAGTTCGAGCAGGACCTGATCCGGCTGATAGGGGTGGATCCCCAACACCAGCGTCTCGTGACCGTGGGCCGGTCCGGCGACGGGCAGCAGGATCCCCGCCAGGAGGATGACCGGCAGGAACGCCGGGAAGATCGGACGCGGAACGCGCGGGGAGCAGATTTTCAAGAACGTCACCCCCGGGACCTGGGTCGTTGTTCTCGGTCCTCGACCATCGGCCAGAGAAGCCCGAAAAGCGGGATGCCCCATCATGACAGGCGGGAGGTGGGATTTCAACGATGATCGCGACGACGTCCGTGCCAGAAGGTACGAGATAATTCATGTGGCAACAATAATTGTTGAGACGTATATCATCGACGGAGGTGACGACCATGAGTGCAGTCGATGTCCGGCGGGCCGAACTGGTGGCCCTGAAGCTCAGGAAGGTGCACGAGAAGCTCGAGGGCGAGTACGCATCGACCTTCAAGGCCGAAGGGCTGTCCGCTCCCCAGTACAACGCGCTGCGCATCCTGCGCGGAGCGCTGAGCGAGGACCTGAGCTGCCACGAGGTGGGGAACCGCATGCTGAAGCGGGTCCCGGACGTCACCCGGTTGCTGGACCGCCTGGAGCAGCGCGGACTCGTCGAACGGTGGCGCTGCGCCGAGGACCGCCGCGTCGTGCGTGTCCGGATCACCAAGGCCGGCATGGACCTCGTGGCGGCCATCGAGAAGCCGTTGCGGAAGGTGATCCGCACCCAGTTCAAGCACTACGACCATAAGAAACTGACACGGCTGGACGGTCTGCTGGACGACCTGCTCGCAGACTGACGCCATCTGAACCTGGGGCGATTTCTGCCCGCTCCTCAAGGAGAGGAATCATGACCAAGCGCGCCAACCCCGACCACCCGATCCTGGACGTCCTGGCCGAGCGCTGGAGCCCCTACGGTTTCGACCCGCGGCCCGTGCCGGCGGCGCCTCGGCCCTGATCATCGTGGTGGCATCCCTGAACCATGACCCCAACGGCA
>JAUUZX010000145.1 GCA_030592025.1 bacterium
CCTCGGAGTAGGGGGAGGTGGAGGAGAAGTTGGAGAGGCCCGTCGTGTCTTCGGGGAAGAGGACGAAATCTCCCGCCGCGTTCTCGGCCTTGAAGCAATAGTGCAGGATGTCGCCCGGGAAGAAGACATCGTCGGGCAATTCGGCGTTGAAGACGGTTCCGTCAGCACTCTCGCAATCAACCGCACCTGGTGCGGCAATAGTGGCATAACGCGCCACGTCATAGACCGAATTCCAACGAGCGTCGTAGAGCATCTGGACGCTTGCGGGCGGCGCTCCGTCCGGCGCCAGCGAAGTGACCATGACCACCAGCGAGTCACCGTAGTCGGGATTGGCCCCGGCAGCAGCCAGGTTGCGCGCCGAGTCGAAGGGCACATGATCCTGCTGAGCAGGCACGTATGGTTCGGACAAACTGCTGCTTGTGAACGCATCCTGCGCCAGATCCTTCTGTTCCGCAGAAATAACGAAGGGCGCGTCGTACCGCGTCACCTCCACATTGTCGAAGTAGGGCGCGGGTACCGCACCGGCCGTGCCAGTCATGTACTGAAGGTACTGGCCGACACCCAGGGCTACCTGCATATGGGTGCAATTGGGCACCACGAGATAGGACACGTCGAATTCGAAGCGACGGTTGAAGGGCCCGCCGACGTAAAAGTAGTTGGCCGGGTTGGTCCACCCCGACCAGTCACCATTGACGTCCTTGAAGCGAACCTTGTGGGTTGCATGAACGCCCGTGAATTCTGGCTCACCGTAGGGAACGTGCATGAACAGGTCGAAGGCCACCTTGCAGCCGTTCCCGTCGCCGATCCATGGGATCTCCGGCGACCGGACCTCGTTCCAGATGGCGTTGCCCGGGCCCAGCAGGCCGCCCTCGGGATTGACCACCCAGCCGCCCTCGAAGTAGTCGTTGCCGGCGGCGCCTGCGTAGCCGCCCGTGCCGGGGACCACGAGGCCGTCGTCGACGAAGACCCAGCGGCGGGAATGGTTGGCGCTGTCGGCGCAGGGATCGTTGTCCCACGCGTCGTCCCAGAGATGGGCGAAGTTGCCCACGCCGGGCTTGTCCGTGGGGACCCAGGAGGAGGGATCGCCGGGCTCACAGGTCTCGGTGGATACCGGCGTAGTATCGTACCAGACGACGATGTTGTCGATCTGGGCGGCGCCGTCGTTGATGAACATGCAGTCGGTCGAATCGTAGCCACCGTCCGACGTGACGCGCCAGCGGAGCCCGACCTGGTCGACGGGATAAGGCGTAAGGTCGATGGTCACATCCACCAGCAAGCCCTCGTGGAGTCCGTCCCAGGTCCTCGCTGGTATCCAACCGGCGCCGTACCAGAATTCCAGGTACAGGTAGTCGTAGCCGCCCTCGAGTTCGATGTTCACGGTGGCCGTGACCCTGATCTCCTCGGGGATGCCCGGGAAAGGGCTCCACACCAAGCGGTCATCCCAGTAGGGCCCGTAGCCGCCCGGTTCCTCGAACAGGTCGCAGACCGGGTAATCGGCGCCGCACCACCAAGCGTGGTTGCCCGGTGTGGGGTCGAGGTTGGTGGCGTTGAAGTCGCTGATCTGCCAGTGGGGCTCGATGGCCGTGAGGTCGTGGGTTGTCCAGCCGGCTTCTCCGGACTCGAAATCCTCAAAGTAGAGCGGGTAGTAGTCGGTCTTGTCGGCGCCGGCTCTGGCGTCGACGGCGATCATGTCGGACGGTCCGGCGATCTCCACCATGTCCGGCGGTGCGGCATTCTCGTTCGGTGCTCGGGCCTGGGTGGGGCCGGTCAGGACGACCAGCAGAAGGCAGCTCATCAGAACGATTGCGTGTTTCATGATTCTCCCCCGTTTGGAATGAAACGTCTCTCCCGTGACGTGCCAGGGGTAGGGGTGGGATGGTGGGACGTGTAGCCCGGGTGAATATGATTCTTATCGTTCCCCCCATACGCGCGCCGGGATCAGATGCGTCGATCCCCCGACGGCGTTCCCCCTGATACCGCGTATTCTCCGACAAATGACCTCCATTTGTCAACATTATTATGAATAATGCTTATCAACCAGGAGGAGGCCGGTCCAGCATACCCCTAACGGGGAACCGGCCGCCAACCCCTCGAGGTCGGCGACCGGTCATCATCAACACCAAAAAAAGAGACGCGGCCTATTTAACCAACGCCAACTTCCCCACCTGCACCTCCCCGTGCATGCGCGCCTCGTAGAAGTACATGCCCGAGGCGACCCGTGCGCCCGCGGCGTCGGTGCCGTCCCAGGTCACGGAGCCGGCGGCTTCCACGTGGCCGTCCATCAGTGTCTGGACCAGGGCTCCGCGCAGGTTGTAGACCTTCACGGTGAGCTGGCCTGGTCGTGGGACGCTGTAGCTGATGGCGGTCTCGGGGTTGAAGGGGTTGGGGTGGGCCGAGGTTGCGAAGATGCCGGCCTCCGGGACGGGGGTCAGAATCGCTGGATGATAGGGCACGCCGAAGTAGCCCAGAACGTCATTCAGGATCCGGTCGCGCGCCGGCCTGGTGGCGTTGGCCTTGCTACCCTCGTCGGGGTCCGAGTGCACCAGGGCGAAGTCCCAGGGCAGGGTGATCGCCCGGGAGTTGGTCGTGGCGTCGACGCTCAGGATCATCGCGGCGTAGGGGTAGGTGTCGGGGGTGCTCTGGGCGTCGAGGTACTGGGCCAGGCGCACGCCGTTGCCCGCCACCGTGACGGCGGCGGCGGCGGCGACCATGTCGGGGCACTCGCCGAAAGCCAGCCAGCTCGAGACGATCTGGAGGACCGGATTGGGCCATTCGAACTGAACCCGCGGCGCGAGCTGGTCGCCGAGCAGGGGCCGAATGTCGTCCGCGACCAGGTCCACACCTGTCCACGACGCGAGGCCATCGGCAAGGTCGCCCGCGATCTGCCCACCGGTGAAGAAGACGTCCTTGTCGCCGGTCTCAAACCAGCCCTCGAACAGCGGGACGTCGGCCTCCAGGCTCGTGTCCTCCATGCCGCCGGCGTAGATCATAAAGTCGTACGCTTCGAGCTGATCGACGGAGGCGGCCGTGCCCAGGGCGCGGCCGAGCGGGTCGTTGGACTTGGAATCGAAGATATCGAAAGTACCTTCGCCCATGGAAGCGGTGTGCATGGCCCGCATCCACTCGTCCCAGTCATCGGTGCGGCCGGAATCGTGCCACAGAAGCAACTGCGGTTGGAAGTAGGTGCCGGGGCTGCCGGCATCCTCACTCAGGGTCGGCAGCGCCCGCACGGTGAACGCGGGGTCGTAGCCGTATCCGAACAAGCCGTAGGGATCCTCGGAGCCGCTGAACCCCGTCGTGTCCGCCGGCAACACGGTCATGCGCAGGTCTCCGCCCAGGTCGTCCGACACCGTGAAGTAGTAGTGGATCTGGTCGCCCGGGAAGAAGAAGCCCGCGTCGGGCAGGTCCGCCGCCCAGTAGGTGCCCAGGACGTTGGTGCAGTCGACCGAGCCCCGGTTGGGCAGGCCGGAGGTGCGGTAGGGGTCGAAGAGCCGGTTGGCGATGAGCCGGTAGTGCATCTGCGGTGCGCCGGATATGGCGGCGCCGGGTCGTGGGTCGATACGGACGACGACGGAGTCGCCGGCGATGAACGCCGGTTTGCCGTCGAACCAATCGGGGTCGGCGATCATGTCGAAGCGCACGCTGTTGGTCCCGAGGTCGATGGTGTTGATGGTGCCACCAGCGGGGAAACCATCCCGGGCCAGGTGGGCGGGGTTCGCCCACATTTCAGGCCCCGAGCGGGGGAAGGTTGTCACGCGCACGTTGTCGTAATAGGGAGCCGGCGTGCTGTTCGTGCCCAAGGTCGTCATGAAGGGCAATTCGACCTCGAACACACCCAGCGCGACCTGGAAGTGGGTGGTGCCGGCGACGAGTCCGTCCGCCAGGTTCCGCGTCATGCGGAAGGTTCCCGGCCCGGGGCCGGAGAGGTAGCTGGGCCCGACCCAGGGGGTGTCCTCGAGGTCCGCCGGGTTCCCGGTGGCGACCGATCGGTACCCCACCCAGGGCATGATGTTGGGCGGACAGGACGGGTCGAAGCAGGACCAGAGGGTGATCTCATTGTGGGCGTACATGTTGTACGCGAGCAGGACGTCGTCGTGGTCCGGGGGCAGGTTCAGGGGCGGCGACACGACCACGTTGTGCAGCTGCGCTTCGGGCCCCATCAGACCGCCGCTGTGGTTGACCACGTACCCGCCGGGTCCGTAGCACCAGTCGAGGCACGGGGTGCCGCCGGTGCCGGGAACCACGAGCCCGTCATCGATGAACGCCACCTGGGGCGAGGGGTTTTCGTTGCAGGGATCGATGTCGCTGAGGTTCGTCCAGATCTTGGCGAAGTTGCCCACCGAGGCGGTGGGGGCCGGTATGAATGCACCGAGGGTGCCGTCCTCGAAGTCGTGGCTGTAGCCAGTGCCGTTGCTCAGGGTGATGACCACGTCATCGAGCTGCAAGGCGCCCGCCGACGAGACTTTGCAGTCCTCGTCGGACCAGCCGCTGTCCGTAGACACCAGAAAATCCATACGGACCTCATCGGCGCCGGGCCCCATGTAGTCGCCGGGCTGGAAGACATGGGTCACGTCCACGACGACGCCGGTATGGGTGCCCGACTCGGACCACAACTCCTGGGCTCCGCCGTCGGTGATCGCCTGGAGGTAACACCAGTCGTAGCCGAGTTCGACATCGATGTTCATCACGGCCTGCACCCGGACCGTGCAGGGTTCGGCGGGGTTGGCCACGGGCGTTTGCCAGTACAGGATGTCGTCCCAGTTGATGCCGTAGCCGCCCACCGGGTCTTCGATGTCACATGGAGCGAAGGCGATGTCGCCGCACCAGGCGCTGTAGGCGCCGCTGACGACCTGATAGGAGTCGGCGTGCCAGTGGTTGCCGCCGGTGCTGGTGAGGTCCATGCTCGTCCAGCCATTCCAGGCGGGCGTGCCTGTCGGCGATTGGAACTGACCGTTGTGGGGGGCGCCGCTGCTCCAGGGGCCGACCAACAACGTGGTGTCGACCGCGGTGGCGCCGAGGGTCACACCGACGATGGGCGTGTCGGTCATCACTATCGGCGTCGAAACGGGGAGAGTGGCGGCCGGGGCGAATCCGGCGGAGAAGGCGATGGCGAGAACGATGAGCGAGAACCTGGTCATGACGGTGGCCCCTTTGCATGATATGGGCATTTATTCATGGCATTTGCAGAGCAATTAACTATACGAAATCGGTGCTTGGTGGGTCAATCCGCACAGGGTCTCTGGGTCTTTCTCATAGCTGGACCTACACCTCAGAACAATCGCGGCTCCTCGATCCGCGCCCCGTCCCCCAGGGTGTGCCCCTCCAGACGCAGTAGCCGAGCCTTGGTCGTGAGGCCGCCGGCGAACCCCACCAGGGAGCCGTTCTTGCCCACGAGGCGGTGGCAGGGGATGAGGATGGGCAGGGGGTTCTGACCCGCGGCCTGACCCACGGCGCGGGTGGCGGTGGGTTGGCGGATGGACCGGGCCAGGTCACCGTAGGTGCGGAGCTTGCCGAAGGGGATCCGCGCGAGCTTGTTCCACACCTTCATCTGGAAGCGGGAGCCGC
>JAUUZX010000180.1 GCA_030592025.1 bacterium
GGAATCGCCGTGACCGACCATCCCCTGGACACGCCCTTCGGCTTCACCGTCAGCGCCCTCTCCACCGACACGGCCGCCCGCCGCGGCCGCCTCGTCACGGGGCACGGCGTGGTGGAGACGCCGGTCTTCATGCCCGTCGGGACGGTGGGCAGCGTCAAGGCCGTCACCTTCGAACAGGTGTGGGGCACGGGTGCCCGCATCATCCTGGGCAACACCTATCACCTGTACCTGCGGCCCGGCCACGAGTTGATCGCGCGCCGCGGCGGGCTGCACCGGTTCCAGGGTTGGGACGGCGTGCTCCTCACGGACAGCGCCGGCTTCCAGGTCTTTTCCCTGAGTGACCTGAACCGGGTGACCGAGGACGGTGTCGAGTTCCGCAGCCACCTGGACGGCAGCCGGCATTTCTTCAGCCCGGAGCTGAGCATGGAGATCCAGCTCGCCCTGGGGTCGGACATCGTCATGGCCTTCGACCAGTGCGCGGCCTACGGCGCCGACAAAGGCGAGGTGGAAGCGGCGGTGGAGCGCACGACCCGGTGGCTCGGCCGATGCTGTGACGTGTTCGGCGGTCGCACCGAGCAAGGTGGCTGGGAGAGGGTACTCTTCGGCATCATGCAGGGTGGTGTGGACGAAGCCCTGCGCCGGCGCTCGGCCGCCGAGATCATCGCCTGCGACCTGCCCGGCTACGCCATCGGCGGGCTGTCCGTGGGGGAACCCACGAGCGCCATGCGCGAGATGACCGAGCTGTCGGCGGGGTTGCTGCCGGCCGATCGCCCCCGCTACCTCATGGGGGTGGGTTTCCCCGACGACATCCTGGCCGCCGTGGCCGCGGGCGTCGACATGTTCGACTGCGTGCTGCCCACCCGCATGGCCCGGACGGGGACGGTGCTCACCCGCGACGGCCGTCTGGTCGTCAAGAACAAGGCCTGCGAGGAGGACGACCGGCCCCTCGACGTGGATTGCCCGTGCCCGGTCTGCGCCCGCCATTCCCGGGCCTACATCCGCCACCTTTTCCAGGCCCGGGAAATCCTGGGGCCCACCCTCGCCACCCTCCATAACCTGCATTTCTACCAGGACCTCATGGCCGACATCCGGCTCGCCATCGAGGAGGATCGTTACGCGGCATTCGCCGCCGCCGCCGCCGGCCGTTGGCAGGCTGGTGAGGACGAGCGTCGGGAGGAAGTGCGCAGCCGGGAGCGTTGAGCGCCGTCCTTCCTTGCCCTCGGGCCCCGGGGGGCACATTTTTGATTTTGCGAGTTTCGACGAACGGGATGCCCGGCCGCCCCGCGGCGCCGGCCCCCACTTTTCCGAGGAGAACCCATGCTGAATATGTTGGCCATGTCCGCACCGTCCGACGGCGGAGGCGGCTCCGGTGCGATGTTCATCCAGTTCATGCCGATAATCCTGATCTTCCTGGTTTTCTGGTTCATGATCATCCGCCCCCAGAAGAAGCAGCAGGACCAGCGCAAGACCATGATCGAGGCCCTCAAGCGCGGCGACAGGATCGTCACCAACGGCGGGCTGTTCGCCACGGTGCGCGACGTCAAGGGCGACCGGATCGTGGCGACCATCGCCGAAGGCGTGAAGGTCGAGATCTCGAAGTCCGCCATCGGGAGCGTGGTGGTCGAAACGGACGCGTAGCCATGATCCGCCGCTACGGCGATCCGGTCCTGAGGCGGACGGCGACGTCCATCGACGCCACGGCCGCCGAGACGCGCGCCCTGCTCGACGCCATGTGGGAAGAGCTGGACGTCGGTGGTGGTGTCGGGTTGGCCGCGGCCCAGATCGGGGTGGTCGCCCGGGCGCTCATCGTCCGCGTTCCCGCGGACCGGGGGAAGACGAAGGGGCAGGGGAGCGAGCGGCGCCTGGAGTTGATCAACCCGGTCGTTGACGAGGTATTCGGTGAGCGACGGTCCTTCGAGGAAGGGTGCCTGTCGTTCCCGGGTCTTTATTTTCGAGTATGGCGGCGGCGGGGGATCGCCGTGACCTACGAGACAACCGCGGGCGAAACCGTCAGCCTGCGCGACGACGGGCTCGTGGCGCGCATCGTGCAACACGAGCTGGACCATCTGGACGGTGTGCTCTTCATCGACCGGTTGCCCGCCTGGCGTCGCCTGGCGATGTTGCCGCGACTCCAGTGGTTGAGGTGGCGCGGGCGACGTGCCGACGGAGGTGGGGAACGATGAGGATCGTGTTCATGGGTTCGCCGGACTTCGCGGTGCCGTCCCTCGACGCGCTGGTGGAGGCAAGGTTCGACGTGCGCCTGGTCGTCACCCAGCCGGACCGCCGGGCCGGGCGGGGGCGCAAGATGCTGCCCACGGCGGTCAAGACCGTAGCGAATCGTCACGGCCTGCCGGTCATGGATTTCGGCAAGGGTGACCGCAAGAAGGTGACCGAGGCGGTCCTCGCCGAGAGCCCGGACGCCATTGTCGTGGTGGCCTTCGGGCACATCCTGCGGGAGCCTCTCCTGTCGGGGGCGCCCCACGGCTGCATCAACGTTCACGCCAGCCTGCTGCCCCGTTGGCGGGGCGTGTCCCCCGTCCAGTACGCGATCCTCCATGGCGACAGCTGGACCGGCGTGACCGTCATGCGCATGGACCCCGGCGTCGACACCGGCCCGGTGCTGGCCAGTCGCAGCGTGGGCATCTGGCCCGACGAAACGGCCGGTGATCTGCTGGACCGCCTGGCCGGGCAGGGCGCCGATCTCCTCATTCACACCCTGCGCAACCTGGCCAACGGCGCCGTCACGCCCGTTCCCCAGAACGACGAGGGCGCCGTCTACGCGCCCAAGCTGACCCGCACCCTGTCGGCCATCCGCTGGGACCGCCACTGCGTCGTGGTCCACAACCAGATCCGTGCCCTCTCGCCCTGGCCGGGCTCGTCGACCTCGCTGCGGGACCAGGTCCTGAAGGTGACCGAGGCGCGCCCGTGGGCCGTGCACGTTTCCGGTGAGGAGCCGGGACGGGTGTTGGAGGTGCGTGAAGAGGGCGTCGTCGTGGTGTGCGGCACCGGGTCGCTGCTGCTGACGGGCCTGCAGGCCCCGGGTCGTCGGCCGTTGCCCGTGGAGGAGTTCCTGCGGGGCTTCGAGATCCGCCCCGGCGATCAGTTACGCTCATGAGCGTCTGCCCCGTCCGGCGCCGGGCCCTGGACCTCCTGCTCCGACTTGAGGACGGGCAACTCCTGGACGCGGGGTTGGACCGGAGCCTGGACCAACTGCGCGCCGGTGGGGGCACGGACCAGGAGGCGGCCTTCCTGGCCGAGCTGGTGCGGGGCACCCTGCAATGGCGTGGCCGCTACGACCACATCATCGACGCCTTTGCCTCCCGCAAGCCTCCCCGTGATCCCCGGTTGCGTTGTCTGCTGCGCCTGGCTCTCCACCAGCTTGTGGCCCTCGACGGGGTGCCGGCCCACGCCGTGCTCCATCAGGCCGGGGAGTTGTGCCGGGCGCGCCTGTCGTCGCGGCTCGTGGGTTTCGTCAACGGTTTGCTCAGGAACGTCCGCCGGGAGTTGCGGCCGACCGATGACCTCGATCAGGCAGAGCGGCGACGGCGTCTGCGCCGGGTCTTTGCGCCCCTGGAACCGGACGGCGCCGCCTGGCTGGCGGCGTGGCATTCCCTGCCCCCATGGCTGGTGGAACGTTGGCTGGGCCGGTGGGAGCCGTCTACCGTGGCGAACATCTGCGAAGCGGCCAACTCGCCCGTCCCGGTCACGCTGCGGGTGCTCGAGGGCGCGGATCCGGACAAGGAAGCCGAGGCGCTGCATGCCCAGGGCCGGTCGGTGGCGCGGCATGACGATCCAAGGCGCCTCACCCTGATCGAGCGGACATCCCGCCGCGAGATCACGGATCTCCTCGCGCGGCACCGCCGCCTCATCGTCCAGGACCCGACGGTCCAGGAGGCGACAAGTTGGCTGTTGGACATGACTGCCCGGGGCCCGGTGGTCGATCTCTGCGCGGCGCCGGGGGGCAAGACGGCCCGTCTGGCCGCGGCCTGGCCGGATGCGCGCCCCATGATCGCCGTGGATCGCAGCCCCCAGCGGATGCAGTTGCTCGACCGTACGTTGTAAAGGATTGAGGCCGAGGCGGTCCCCGTGGTATTAGCGGATGGGGTCCAGCCACCGTTCCGCCGTGGGTCATGCGGGGCGGTACTCCTGGACGGGCCCTGCTCCGGGACGGGCGTGCTGCGTCATCACCCCGACGGCCGCTGGCAGTTGAACCCCGAGAGTCCCGGTCGCCACGGCCTCGTGCTCCTGGAACTGGCGCGGCAGGCGGCGCGTTTGCTGCGACCGGGGGGGGTGCTGCTCTACGCCACGTGCTCCCTGGAGCCCGAGGAGAACGAGCGGGTGCTGGCGGCCCTGCTGCACGCGGTGCCACAACTGGTGCCGGAACCCGATGCCGAAGGGCGTTGGCAACGGCGTTGGCTGCCGGGCCAGGCGCCGGGCGACGGTTTCTTCGCCGCCCGCCTGCGCCGCCGGGAAGACCCGGAAGATCAGGAAGACCGGGAGGAGGGACCATGAAGCTCTGGAAATTCCTGCTGCTGCTGGTGTTCCTGGCCGTGGCCGGGGGCGCCACCCTGCTGGGCATGAACTTCCTCGTGCTGCCGTCCATCATCCACCACAACGAGGTGGTGGTGATGCCCGACGTGCGGGGCCTGACCGCCGATGGCGCCCGCGCACGCCTGCGGGCCCTGGGGCTCGACGTCGAGGTGGCCCGCACCCGGGCCCACCCCGCCGTGGCCGAAGGCCTGATCCTCGACCAGGCGCCTGAGCCGCAGGTGCACATCCGGGGCGGGCGCACGGTGCGGGTCATCACGAGCAGCGGACCGCCGGCCGGCGCGCTGCCGCACCTGGCCGGGCTGTCCCCACGCCAGGCCGAGATCACACTGCAGCGGGAGAACTATCGGCTGGGCCGGGTCGTGCGCATGCGCCGGCCGGGGGTGACCGAGGCGGTGGTGGACTTCCAGAGCCCCGAGGCCGGGACGCAGTTGTTCAAGGGGGCGACCGTCGATCTCGTCGTGGCAGAGCCGGCGCCACCGGCTCTGCTGCGCATGCCGGATCTGCGCGGGACGAGCGTCTTCAAGGCCC
>JAUUZX010000142.1 GCA_030592025.1 bacterium
GACCCGCGACGTCGTGGGCCTGGACCTCATCGGCGAGATCCGCGTGACCGGCGGCGAGGTCGTCGTCACCGTCGTGCGCACGTCCGAGAAGGAAGAGACCATCGCCGCCGTGCGGGCCGCCGTGGCTGAGCACGTGGGCGGCCTGCCCGGCGTCCTGTCGGTGGATGTCCCCGTGGACGACCGCTCCGGTCCTCCCCGCAAGGCGCCAACCGGGCCCCACGGCCAGTCCCCGGACCCCTTCGCCGACCGTGCGCAGTTGCCGGGGGTGAAGAAGGTGATCGCCGTGGCCAGCGCCAAGGGCGGCGTGGGCAAGTCGTCCGTGGCGGTGAACCTGGCCCTGGCCCTGCGGGACCGCGGCTACGCCGTCGGCCTCATGGACGCCGACGTGTACGGACCCAGCGTCCCGACCATGCTCGGCCTCGACAAGGGGCCCGAGGTCACCGAGGACCGCAAGATCCTGCCGGTGCCCCATCGTGGACTGCAGATCATCAGCATGGGCCTGCTCATGCCGCCGGACCAGCCGGTGATCTGGCGCGGCCCGCTGGTTTTTTCGGCCATCAAGCAGTTCCTCAAGGACGTGCAGTGGAGCGACCTGGACTACCTGGTGGTGGACATGCCCCCGGGCACCGGCGACGCCCAGCTCACCCTGGTGCAGCAGGTGCCCCTGTCGGGGGTCGTCATGGTCACCACGCCGCAGGAAGTGGCCCTGGCGGACGTGCGCCGCGGCATCCGCATGTTCCGCGAGGTCGAGGTGCCGGTACTGGGCATCGTGGAGAACATGAGCTACTTCGAGTGCCCGGACACGGGCAAGAAGTACGACATCTTCGGCCAGGGCGGCGGCGGTCGCGTGGCCAAGGAGTACGACCTGCCCCTGCTGGCGGAGATCCCGATTGATCCTCTGATTCGCGAGGGTGGGGATGCGGGTGAGCCGGCCGTGGAGAAGGAAGGTTCGGCGGCGCGGGAGGCGTTCCTGAACCTGGCGGACCGGGTGGCTGAGTTGGCGGTGGAGCCGGCGTAGGGTACATCGCTACATCGAGATTGTTTGTGGGCAGCGCCGGCGGTTTTCGTCGGCGTTGCTGTTGGTGGGAAGCTAGTCGGCGTACCCCAAATCCTTCAACCGCTGCCGCACCGTCGCATCCAGATCCTGCCAACCCCCACTACCCGCGTCACCCGTGGCGCCGCCGCCACTCTCTCGCCAGCGGCTCAGATCGCCCAGGAGGGCCTCCACCGTCGCCGGGTCGTCATGCAGACGGTTCGAGGTCTCCTTCGGGTCTGCCTCCAGATCGTACAGCGCCAAGGGGCGTCCGTCGCGATGGGCGATGAGCTTGTGCCCACCCCGGCGCAGGGCAACAACATCCGGACCGTAGGCCAACGCCTCGGCCAGGATGAGCCGCTCTTCCGCCGGCGCATCCACGGCCAGCGACCGCCCCGTGAGCTCGGCGCCCATGGGCCCCTCATGATCCGGCGTGAAGGGTGTGACCCCCAGCCATTCAGCAAGTGTGGGGGCAAGGTCGCACAGGGAAACGGGCGTCGCCACGCGCCGAGCCACGGGCACACCCGGCCCCCAGGCCGCCCATGGCACCCGCAGCAGCTCCTGGAACTGGCTGTGGCCGTGGCCGATGCCGACGAGCCCCCGGGGGTCGTGGCCCCAGGCGGCGGCCTCGAGGGCGTGGTCCCGGAACTCCTCGCCGTGGTCGGCGAAGACCGACACCAAAGTGCGGTCGGCGAGGTTCCAGGCGGCGAGGCGGTCCTGCATGGTCCCGAGGGACCGGTCCACCTGGTGGATGGTCGCGTCGTACACGGCCAGCTTCAGGGCGACGGCGGCCTTGAGGGCCGGGTCATGGTCCACGGGCGCTTGGCCCAGGTGAGGCACGGGCGGCTCACCCCAGCAGGCCAAGTGGGGGAGGTCGCGCTCGGGGTCGTCGGCACCGGCGGCCCGGGCCGCCGCCAGGAAAGGTTCGAGGTCCGCCCGGGGCGGGGTCGTCGGCTCGTGGGGGTCGTTGAACAGCACGAAGCAGAAGTAGGGCTGGTCGGCGTGGCGACGGATCCAGTCCAACGCGAGGTCGGCCAGGTCCTCGGCCGGAAGGTTGTGGTAGGCGTGGTGGTCGAAGCTCTCGGCCAAACCAAAAGCGAAGAACTGGTTGGAGTAGAAGGCGGCGGTCCGGTAGCCGCATCGTCGCAGATGGGCCGCGAGGGTGACGGCCTGCTCGTTCAGTCGTCGCGGCGGCTGGTCGTCCATGTTGCGCACGTCGCCCGGGAGGTAGGCGCCGTGGAGGCCCGGCATGAGGCCCGTCAACGCGCTGGCGAAGGAGGGCAGGGTCCAGGGTGCCGGCGCCGTTACATCAGTGAAGACGGTGCCGCGAGCGGCCAGGGCGTCCAGCCGCGGGGTGGTCGGTCCCGTGGCGCCGAGGAAGCCCACGTGGTCCGCCCGCAGGGTGTCGATGCCCACCAGGAGCAGGTTGGCCGGCCCGGGGCGGTCGGGGCGGATGCGGCTGGGCCGGAAGGGTCGCGCCAGGGCGCGCCGCCAGCGGTTGCCCCGGGCGCGCCAGCGGGCCTTGCGGGTCAGGGGCGCGAAAATCTCGCCGGACATGGAGTTCTCCCGACGGCTCGCGCCGTCTCGTTGCGGTCGTCAACTGGACACCGGGGCGCTGGGTCATTACTATCGGCCCATGCGAATGCAGGACTATACAACAGACAGCGGATTCCTGCTGCACCTGGACTGCGCCTCGGTGAACGACGCGGTCGCCTCCCTGGTGGACACCCTGGTCCGGGAGGGCGACGTGGAAGCGGCGCCCGGCCTGGTCGAGGAAGTCATGCGCCGGGAGACCGAGGGCAGCACCGCCATTGGCGGCGGTCTGGTCATCCCCCATGCCCGTTTCGAGGGTGTGCGGCGGGTGCGGGTGGCCGTGGCCACCCTGGCCCGCGCGCTGGATGTGTCGGCCACCGACGGCCAACCCATCGACGTGGTCATCCTGCTGGTGGGCCCCGCCGAGGACCCGCGGCTCATGCTGCGGGTGCTGGCCGGCCTGGCCCGCCTCGTCAAACGCCCCGCGTTTCTGGACGGCCTGCGCGCCGCCGGGACCCCCGCGGAACTCGGCGCCGTCTTTTTGGCGTCCTGAATTTCAGTCTCATGGGGCTTTTCCCAGTGAATTCTCTTGAGTTCCGGGCGGCGGTCCACTAGTCTCCCCAAACCCGAAAATCCAAGCTTCATCCCTCGAAGGGGGCGTGTCCCGATGTCCAGCAATTGCAGGATGTCACTTTGCTCTGGAGTGACCAGGCAGTACCGGCGGTGCTTCGTCAGCACCCTGGTGGCCGTTGGTCTCCTCGGCGCCCTGGTGGCGCCGCAAGCCACCGCCGTGCCCGCTGATCACCTCGTGTTCAGCGAGGTGGTCCTGATCGCCAACCGGGTGGGCTCCCAGTTCATCGAGATCGTCAACCCGACGGCCATGGACCTGCCCCTGGAGGCGGTCGCGGTGACCAACGGCACCAACGTGTTCAACAGCGCCGGCTACTGGCGCATCACCGAGGACGGCGCCGGCTCGGCGACCGCCGGCGGCGGCACGGGCGGCACCTTCCACGGCCGCTTCCCCGACGGCTACGTGCTGGCGGCGGGGGACACGCTGGTCATCTCGGTCGTTGGCAGCAGCTCCTACGAGGCCGCTTACGGCCAGCTGCCCGACTTTGAAATCTTCGAGGACGCCGCGGCGCCCGACCAGGTGCCCGAGCTCGTGGAGGTCTTCCCGGGCTCCATCGGCGGTGGCCTCGGCGGCACCGGCAACACGGTGACCCTGAGTTCCGTGGGCGGGGCCCTGATGCTCTACACCTGGGACGGCGGCACCGACCTGGTGGCCGACCTGGACTACTTCCACTGGGGCAACAACAACAACTTCCGGGTCGACAAGACCGGCCAGATCGTTGGCGACGGAACCTACCTGGACGATACGGACGCGCCGGCCCAGCTCGGCCTCATCGTGGGCGATACGGCGGGCGACGGCGAAGCCTACGTCCGCACCAGCGACGACGAGGGTGACGAGGGCACCGGCGGCAATGGCGTCAGCGGTCATGACGAGACCGCCGAGGACCTGAACGCCACCTGGACCGTGACGGACCAGGATCCGGGCATGGCCCCGGAAACGTTCCACGCGGCCGCGCCCATCGTCGTGAACAACGGCATCCTGCCGGGGACGCCCCGGGATGGGGACCCGGTGGCGATGTGGGTCGGTGTCCTCAGCCCAGGATCGGTCGTGTCGGTGGTCTTCACCTACACGGTCGATGGTGGTGCGCCGGTCACCTTGGCCGGCTTGGCCGATGGTGAGATCTGGACGGCCATCGTGCCTGCCCAGACCGAAGACGCGGTGGTGGCCTGGTCCGCCGAGATCGCCAACAGCGGCGGCGGCGTGACCATGTTCCCGGCCGCGGCCCCGCGCTACACGACATCCTACACGGTCGAAGCGGCGCCCGTCGCCGGCGATGGCCCTGACAAGCTGCTGTTGACCGAGGTCTGCACCCTCGGCTCCGCCCAGGAGTTCGTCGAGATCGTGAACCCCAACTCCTGGGACGTCGACCTGAGCGACTACTACCTCACCGACGCTATCTACAGCCCCAACAACACGGGCTACTGGAACATCGGCGGCGGCGTCCTCAACGCCGATGCCGTCGGTGGCGGCGCCTTCACCGACTTCCACGCCCGATTCCCCGACGGCTTCGTCATCGAGGCGGGGGACACCATCACGGTGACCATCCCCGGCAGCGGCTCCTTTGCCGAGTCCTACGGCTTCCTGCCGGACCTCGAGCTCTACGAGGACGACATCCTCGCCGACGCCGTGCCGGACATGCGCTGGATCTTCGGCACCGCCGGTGACAACAGCATCATCAGCTCGGGCTCCACCCCGAGTCTGACCAACGGCGGCGAACCGGTCATCGTCTACTACTACGAGCAGGGCGCCGACCTGGCGACGGACATCGACATCTTCATGTGGGGCGCCGGCGGCAGCTACCAGTTCGACAAGACGGGCAAGACCGTCGGCGGGTCGACCTACGCGGCCGACACCTCCACCGGCAGCCAGGACCTCTTCGTCACCCAGCTCGATTTCGGCTTCAGCTACCAGCGCGTGGACGCCAACGAGGGCACCCAGATCCTGACCGGCAGTAACGGCGTCGAGGGTCGCGACGAGACCAGCGAGAACTGGTTCACCACCTTCGTCATGGCCGAGGCCACGCCAGCCGGCCCGGGCGGCGGCGGACCCGGCGGCGGCGTGGGCAGTGTCGATCTCAAGGTGCCGGTGCGGACGTTCCTGCCCACCCTGGGCGAGGTCTTCCCCATCAGCTTCACCGCGAAGCCCAACAGCGAGACGAAGGTGCGCCTGTTCGACGGCGAGGGCCGCCACATCATCACGCTCTTCGACAGCCGCTTCAACGGGTCGGCATCGACCATCCCCGGCATCTACACGGTCGTGGCCTGGGACGGCCGCGACGACAACTTCGAGCTCCTGCCGGCGGGCATGTACATCGTGCATCTTTCGGTCTACAGCCGGGAGACCGGCGAAGAGGAAACCAAGACGGCGCCCGTGGTTCTGGC
>JAUUZX010000237.1 GCA_030592025.1 bacterium
AGCATCCCGTTCACCGCCAACACGCCCTACATCAACACGATCCCCCAGGACCAGCAGCCCGTTTTCCCGGGCAATCGGGAGATCGAGCGGCGCATCAAGTCCATCGTGCGGTGGAACGCCATGGCCATGGTGGTCCGGGCCAACAAGGAGCGCCCGGGCATCGGCGGGCACATCTCCACCTTCGCCTCGGCGGCGAACCTGTGGGAGATCGGCTTCAACCACTTCTGGCGGGCCCGGACCGACGACTTCCTCGGCGACATGGTGTTCTTCCAGGGCCACGCCTCGCCGGGCATCTACGCCCGCGCCTTCCTCGAGGGTCGGCTCACGGAAAAGGACCTCACGAACTTCCGCCACGAACTCCACCCCGACGGCGGCCTCTCGTCCTACCCCCACCCCTTCCTCATGCCGGAATTCTGGGAGTTCCCCACGGTGTCCATGGGTTTGACGGCGCTGACCGCCATCTATCAGGCCCGCTTCAACCACTACCTCGTGGACCGGGGCCTGCGTGCGGCCAGCGGCCGCAAGGTGTGGGCCATGCTCGGCGACGGCGAGATGGACGAGCCCGAATCCCTCGGCGCCATCACCCTGGCCAGCCGCGAGAAGCTCGACAACCTCATCTTCGTAGTTAACTGCAACCTGCAGCGGCTCGACGGCCCGGTCCGGGGCAACGGCAAGATCGTCCAGGAACTCGAGGCCGCCTTCCGCGGCGCGGGCTGGAATGTCATCAAGGTCATCTGGGGCAGCGACTGGGACACGCTCCTGAAGGACGACGACTCGGGCCTCCTCATGCACCGCATGGAGGAGATCCTCGACGGCGAGATGCAGCGCTACTCCGTATCCGGCGGCGCCTACGTCCGCGACCACTTCTTCGGCAAGCACCCCGAGTTGCTCGAGCTGGTGAAGGACTACAGCGACGAGCAGATCCGCAAGCTGCGCCGGGGTGGTCACGACCCCCTCAAGGTCCACGCCGCCTACAAGTCCGCCGTGGAGCACAAGGGCTCGCCGACGGTCATCCTCGCCCACACCGTCAAGGGCTACGGCCTGGGCGAGGCCGGCGAGGGCAAGAACATCACCCACAGCCAGAAGAAGCTGAACGAGGACGAGCTGAAGGAATTCCGCACGCGCTTCAACATCCCCATCAGCGACGAAGACGTGGCCGATGCCCCCTTCTACAAGCCCGCCGACGACAGCATCGAGATCACCTACCTCAAGGAAAAGCGGGCGGCTCTGGGCGGCTCCCTGCCAAGGCGCGTGAACCCGGCCCAGCCCATGGCCTGCAAGACCGAGGAGATCTTCCGGGAGTACTATGAGGGCTCGGGCGAGCGGTCCCTGGCCACCACCATGGCCTACGTCCACATGCTTTCCAAGCTCATGAAGGACAAGGAGATCGGCGAGCTCATCGTGCCCATCGTGCCTGACGAGGCCCGCACCTTCGGCATGGAGTCCCTGTTCCGTCAGGCGGGCATCTACAGCCACGCCGGCCAGCTCTACGACCCCGTCGACAAGGGCAGCCTACTGTTCTACAACGAGGCCAAGACCGGCGCGATTTTGGAGGAAGGACTGAGCGAGGCGGGCTCCCTGGCCAGCTTCATCGCCGCAGGCACGGCCTACGCCAACAACAGCGTGCCGACGATCCCCTTCTACACCTTCTATTCGATGTTTGGATTCCAGCGCGTCGGCGATTTGATCTGGCAGGCCTGCGACTCCCGGGCCCGCGGGTTCCTCATCGGCGCCACCGCCGGCCGCACGACCCTCGCCGGCGAAGGTCTCCAACATCAGGACGGTCACAGCCACGTGCTGGCCCTGGCCCCCACCCCGGTCAAGGCCTACGACCCGGCCTTCGCCTACGAGCTGGCGGTGATCGTTCACGACGGCATCACCCGCATGTACTGCCACCAGGAAGACTGGATCTACTACATCACCGTCGGCAACGAGACCTACCCCATGCCGGCCATGCCGAAAACCGAGGGCGTGCGCGAGGGCATCCTGCGCGGCCTGTACAAGTTCCGCTCCACCAAGCTCAAGGGCGCCCGGGCCAAGATCCGCGCCCACCTGCTGGGCTCGGGTGCGATCCTCAACGAGTCCCTAAAGGCCCAGGCGATCCTCGAGGAACGCTACGGGGTGGCCGCCGACGTGTGGAGCGTCACCAGCTACAAGGAACTCTACCGGGACGCCATCGAGTGCGACCGCTGGAACCTGCTCCACCCGGGCGAGAAGGCCCGCACGCCCTGGGTCGCCGAGAAAATGGAGACTGAGAGCGGCGTCTTCGTGGCGGCCAGCGACTACATGAAGGTGCTGCCGGCGACCATCGCCCAATGGCTGCCCGGCCCGTTGCACTGCCTGGGCACCGACGGCTTCGGCCGCAGCGACGGGCGCGAGCAGTTGCGGAATTTCTTCGAGGTCGACGCCCGCTACATCGCCGTGGCGGCCCTCCAGCGCCTGGCCGCCCTGGGCGCCGTGCCCACGGACGTGGTGGCCAAGGCCATCGGCGAGCTGGAGATCGACCCGGACAAGCTGAACCCCCACACGGACTGAGTCCCGCGGAAGGAAGAGCATGGCACAGGAAATCCTCGTACCGGAAGTGTCCGACGGCGTGACCGAAGGCACGGTCATATCGTTGGCCGTCGCCGTGGGTGACACCGTGGAAGCGGACCAGACCCTGCTGGAGATGGAGACGGACAAGGCCGTCGTCGCCATCCCCGCCCCCTTTGCGGGGGTCATCACCGAGATCCGCGTAGCCGAGGGCGACACGGTGCCCATCGGCGCGGTCGTCATGCTGGGCGAGCCCGGTGGCGGGACGAGCGCGCCGGCGCCGGTGCCGGCCGCTGTGGAGGACGTGCCCGAGCCCGCCGCCGTGCCCGAACCTCTGCCCCCCAGCCCCTCGGCCGCGCCCCCCGCGCCTCCGGCCGACGCCCACGTGGACCAGGCCATCGACCTGGGCGCCGTGCGCAGCGGCGACGAGGTGGCGCCGGCGGCCCCCTCGGTGCGCCGCCTGGCCCGCGAACTCGGCGTCGACATCTACCAGGTGCAGGGCGGCGGCCCCGGCGGACGCATCAGCGAGGACGACGTGCGCAGCTTCGTCCGCCAGACCATGCGGACCATCACTGGCGGTAGCCCCGCCCCCAGCGGCGAGTTTGCCGGGCTCCACGCCCAGCGTCCCCTGCCGGACTTCAGCAAGTGGGGCAACGTCACCGTCGAGCCCCTGTCCAAGGTGAGCCGGATCACGGCCAACGCCATGAGCTACGCCTGGTCCACCATCCCCATGGTGACCCAGGAAGACCGGACCGACATCACCGAACTGGAGACCTTCCGGCGCAACTTCAACCTCAAGGCCCACGCCGACGCCAAGCTCACCATGACGGCCATCCTGCTCAAGGTGTGCGCCGCGGCCCTGCGCGCATTCCCCCGCTTCAACACGAGTCTTGATTTGGCGCGCAAGGAGTTGATCTTCAAGGAATACGTCGCCATCGGGGTGGCCGTGGACACGCCGGGCGGCCTGCTCGTGCCGGTGATCCGGGACGCCGACCGCAAGGGCGTCGAGACCCTGGCCGTCGAACTGAACGAGATGGCGGCCAAGACCCGCGAGCGGCGGATCAGCCCCGCCGACATGGAGGGCGGCACCTTCACCATCAGCAACCTGGGCGGCATCGGCGGGACGGCCTTCAACCCCATCGTCTACGCGCCCCAGGTGGCGATCCTCGGCGTCTCCCGCGCCGCCACCACGCCGGTGTGGCGGGGCGACGCCTTCGAGCCCCGGCTGGTGATGCCCCTGTCACTGACGTACGACCACCGCGTGATCGACGGCGCCGACGGCGCGCGCTTCCTGCGCTGGATCTGCGCCGCCATCGAGGAGCCCATCAACCTGGTGATGAAGGGATAGGCCATGAGCGAATCGACCACCGCCCAACTCGTCGTCATCGGCGGCGGCCCCGGCGGCTACCACGCCGCCTTCCGCGCCGCCGAACTCGGCCTGACCGTCACCCTGATCGACCCCGAGGCCAACCCCGGCGGCGTATGCCTGCACCGGGGCTGCATCCCCTCGAAGGCCCTGCTCCACGTGGCCAAGCTCGTCGACGAGGCCCGCGAGGCCGCCGCAATCGGCGTGACCTTCGCCGAGCCCACCATCGACATCGACCGGGTCCGCAGCTGGAAGAACGAGGTCATCGAGAAGCTCACCGGCGGCCTGGGCATGAAGGTGGGCCAGATGAAGCTCACCTACGTCCGCGGCATGGCCCGGTTCACGGACGCCACCCCCCTGACCGTCGTGACGGATGATGGCGAATCCGAACTCGCCTTCGAGCAGGCCATCGTGGCCACGGGTTCGCGCCCGTTCATGCTGCCGGGCGTCACCACCGGCGAGCGGATCCTCGACTCCACCGGCGCCCTCGAGTTGGCCGACGTCCCGGCGTCCCTGCTCGTGGTGGGC
>JAUUZX010000223.1 GCA_030592025.1 bacterium
AGCGGAACGCCACTTCCCAGGCACCGCTCTTGGCGCGCGGCACCACGCGGGCGAACTCGGCGTCCTTGTAGTCGTACCCGTGCATGTCGTCGGTCAGGAAGTAGCTCAGGAAGGCGTAACCGCCGCTATAGGAAAGGCTCTCGTCCTCGAAGCGGTCGATGTTGGCCGCCATGTACTCGGCCTGGAACATGAGGCGTTTGTTCACGTAGGCCAACTCGCCGCCGAAGGTGTTGAACTTCTCGACGTCCTTGATCTTGGCGTACACGAACTTGGTGTTCGAGACGTTGCTCTCGGGGCGGGAGTTGAACTTGACCGACCACGGGTCCTTGTCCCCTTCGAACTCGCCGATGAACGTGGGCTTCTGCACCGTGCCGGAGAACCCGACCATCAGCGTGCTCTCGTCCGTGCTAATGGGGGCCCAGTTGAATCGGCCGGCGAAGTTGATCTGCTCGTTCGCCTCCTTATCGAAGTCCTCGACGTCGCCGCCGAACACCGAGACGGACCCGCGGTACTTGTCATCCCAGCGCGTCACTTCGAGGCCCATGCGGCGGCCGACCACGAACGGATCCGTGCCCTGGCTGCGCTCCATGAACATCAGGTTGCGGCTGGTGGTGACCTCTTCCAGGCCGTTGGGCTGGCGGAAATTACCGACCCGGACGCGGCCGTTCCCACCGAAGAGGCCCCGGTAGCTGATGTAGGCGTCCTTGACGGCGGTGGCTTCCTCGGCGAAGTCCAGGTCGATCTCGCCGTACCAGTGGTCCCACAACTGGGACTTCAGGGCGAAGCGGCCCCGGCGCAGGATCATGCCGCCGGCCAGGCCGTCCTGCATTTCGTAGGCATCGGCATAGTCCTCACCCGGATCCCAGTCACCGCTGTCCGGGTTGTACAGTCCGCCATCGTCGAAGTAGGTCGCGACGTCCAGGTAAACGCGGGCGTCGAACCACCACTTGAAACCGCTGTCCGGGGACTCGAAGACCAGGATGCCGTCCTCTGCCGTCGCGTTCAGGTCGGCGGACGTCGCGCCCGCCGGGATCGCCATCGCCGTCAGCAGCAATGTGACCATTCCAAACTTGATCAACCAGGTACGCATTAGGGGCTCTCCTTGCTTTGGGGTTCGGAACGACGCGTCGACGGCCGTCGTGGGTCGGTGGGAAACTCCCCGCCTTCCTCGTCGGCGAAGCCGCCATCGTCGTCCGTTTCGTCCACCCGGAAAATCCGCTCCAGGTAGGACAATTTCTTCTGCAACTCCTTGTTCCAGATCTTGTTGACCGTGGCCCGGGGGCGCGGACGCCATTGATCCGAAGCGTCAGCCAACGCCTGGTGGAACTGCCAGGCATGGGAAAAGCGGCGGTCCGACAGCGAGCGCAGGGCCGCAAGTTGGTCCGCGTTGAGCCAGTGCGTGTCGACGTTCTGGGCCAGCACCGCCGGGTCCACCCGCCAGCGACCCAGGCGCGACAACTCCAGCACCAGCCCGATCTGATCCGGTTCGAGTTCGGTCGCGTCCTTCAGGTCTCGCCTGAACCTGAGGGCGTTCGTGTGCCGGGCCGCCCGGACGTCCTCGAGACCGGGATCGCGGGCGCCTTTGAGTTCGAGCTCGGCGACGACCGCGTCATCCAGCCGGTACGCCACGGTGCGGCTGACCTGCTGATCGAAAACATTCTCCACGAAGAAGAGCAGGAAGAACGCGATGACGCCGGCCACGACCGGCGTGGCCACCCAGCCCAGGGAGATGCCCCCGAGCATGCGGTAGCGCAGGGCCGCGCCCTTGAACAGGGACAGGCCCACAATGGCGCCGACCACCGCCTGGCTGCTGCTCACCGGCACCAGCGGGAAGGTCGGCAGGCCACGGCTGGCGAGAGCGTACTCCAGGCCCTCCGAAGCGAACAGGAACAAGGTGATCGACTGGGCCAGCACGATGACAAATGCCGGCACCGGTGAGATACGGGCAAGGCCGCCACCCACCGTGCGCATCACGCGCTCCGAGTAGGTGAACACCCCGACGGCGACGGCCACGGCGCCGAGGAAGAAGAGTTGCTGGATGCCCGACATGGTGAACAGGCCGAACACCGACAATTCGCTGAACGGGTTCTCCGGCACGAACACGCCCATCACGTTGGCAATGTTGTTGGCGCCGAGGCTGTACGACCCGAACGCGCCCGCGATCAGCAGACCCGCCCGGGTCATGGTGTCGAGATTCAGCAGGTGGGGCTTGCCCACCGCGATCAGCCAGCGCAGAAGAACGTAGAGGACCACGGCGATGACCCCGGACAGGATCGGGCAGATGACCCAGGTCGTCACGATGCGGGTCAGCGACGAGGAGTCGGTGACGGACGACGAATAGAGGTTCCAGCCGAGAATCGCCCCGACGATCGACTGGGAGGTCGAGACGGGGATCTTCAGCCGCGTCATCCAGAAGGTGGTCAGGGCCGAGGCCAGGGCGACGGTGAAGGACCCGGCAAGGGCGTTGACCGCGCCGAGGCGGCCCAGAGTGTGGGCCGCTCCGGCACCGCTGATGGTCGCGCCCAGAATGATGAAGACCGAGCACACGGCTGCCGCCGTCCGGAAGCGGATCATCCGGGCGCCGACGGCCGTGCCGAACACGTTGGCCGCGTCGTTGGCGCCCAGGGACCAGCCCAGGAACAGCCCGCTCGACAGGAAAAGAAGGGTCTCCATCGCCGTCGCCTCAGATATTCCGTTTGATGGCGTAGATGGCGAGACGGTCGGCGACCGCCTCCGCCTGGTCGGAAACCTTCTCGACATTCAACGCGAAGTAGCGCAGGTGGATCTTGTGGGCCAGGTCCAGTTCGCTCGCAAAGATGCTGCGCTTGAGCCGATCGCTGATACCGTCCGCCTCCCGCTCGAAATGGTGGACCTTGTACAGTTCATCCTTCACCGCGGCCACGTCGCGGAAGAACGCCCGCGCCGAGATGATCACGGCCGCGACGGCCTCGTAGCCGGCCTCGGCCAGCTTCACGTAGCCTTCGTGGAACTCCTCGGGGATGTCCGGCTGCTCCACCGAGAACTGGTAGAGGCTCATCTTGGCCGTGTCGATCATGTTGTCGGTGTTCTCCAACAGCCCCAGCACATCGCCCCGGTGCTCGGGGATCAGGGAGTGGCTGTAGAGATGGGCCTCAACCTCACAGCTGACCTTGTCGGCCCGCGACTCGAGCTTGTCGATCAGCGCGATGGCTCCATCGAACGCCTCACGGTCTCCGGACATGTACGCACGCACACCGGCCCGGTAGACGAGAACACCCTCGGCCACGGTGTCGAAGAACTCGTCGATCTGCGTTGCGATGATCTTGCCGGTCTTGAAGAGAGACATGGTCAGGCCACCTCCCGCGGTTTCAGCACGTCCCTGAAGAAGACCAGGTACAGCACTGCGAAGACGATGCCGATGACGAGCGGGATCGGGCCGCGTCGTACCGGACGGATGTTCAGCTGCAGCCGAATCGCCGATGTCGGCGGCAAATGGTCCACCCTCAGCATCGCCGCGCCTCGGTCCCCCATCCGCGAGATGGAGAAGGGCGGAGTTGGGCTCTTTTTGGGGTTGTAGGCCGGCTGCACGTCCTCGATCGAATGGACGAGCATGCCTGGGGGCAGCACGACGCTGAGGCGCAGATCCCGCAGCACGAAGGCCGATGAGTTCACGAAGCGACGCTCCAGGGAGAACTCGCCGTAGGGTTCCCGTGAATCATCCTGCGAGAACCAGCCCGGCACCTCGGCGGCGACCCGTATCGTGTCGCCGGGAACCGCCGTGGGGAGTTGCTCGAGATTCAACATGCGGCGGCCCAGGACCATGATCGTCGGAGGAGACTCACCGTCGGCGGTGCGACGAAAGGAGGCCGGGCCGGATGGAATCGAGAAACCGGATCCGTCATCGAAATCAAAAGGCAGCAGGAGGTCACCCAAACCACCTCGACCGACGACGACTGTGATTTCCACACTTGCACTTCCATCCGACCCGACGATCACCTTCTCCTCGTATCCCGCGAGGGTATCCGGCACGGCCGCAAACGTGACGGGTGCCGCGGCAGCCTCGCTCTCCAGCAGGGAGATGAGGAACAGCGTCAACGCCGATATCGCCGTGACGGTCAGCAGGATCGATACTTTTCTCGCCCGCATCTCTACCACCCCGGAGTGATGCCCAGCACGCGGAACCAGGTGAAGCCCGCGATGATGAGCAGGATTGTGCCGATCGTGGTCATGATCAGTCCGTACTTGAGGTTATCGAGCACGGAATACTGGCCCGTCGCGAACAGGATCACGTTCGGCTTCGCGTTGATGGGCAGGCCGATCACCCAGTCGATGGTGAAGGCCGCCGGCAGGGCCAGCCACAGGGGGTCGTAGCCGAGGGTCTGGGCGATGGCGATGACGAAGGGGATGAAGATCAACGTCCGCATCGTCTTGCTCGTGAAGACCAGGTGGCTGAACATGTTGACCGCGATCACGATGCAGTAGACGAGCCAGAAGTTGACGCCCGGGCCGATGTTCATCTGTTCGAACAGCGAGC
>JAUUZX010000432.1 GCA_030592025.1 bacterium
GAGCACGGCGGGGGATGCGGCGGGGACGCCCTAGATCCGGTGTGCAGCAAAAAGAAGGGCCGCCATGAGGCGGCCCTTCCCTGTTTCAATCATCAACCAGGCCTACGACTCCACCGGCTCCAGCACCTGCATCGGCACCGGCACCGACGTAGCGCCAGGCTTCCGACCGACCGCCGGCAGCACCGCCTTCAGGAACAGGTCCACCAGGTCGGGGTCGAACTTCGAGCCGGCGTTGCGTCGCAGCAACTCAGCCGCGGCCTCGGGGCTCAAGGGCGCCTGGCCGTCGGCACCGGTGACCATCTCGGCGAAGTGCTCGGCCACCACCACCACCCGCGCGGCCAGGGGGATGCGATGCCCCTCCAGTCCCCGGGGGAAACCCTTGCCGTCGAAGCGCTCGTGGTGGGAACGCACGACCTCCACGACGGACTGGGGCAGCTTGAGACCGGCCAACAGCGCCACGCCTTCGTCAGGATGACGGCGGAAGACCTCGCGCTTGGCCGCGGTCCAGGTCTTGCCTGTGTCGAGGAACTCGTCGTTGCGATCGAAGAGGCCGATGTCCCGCAGCAGGCAGCCATAGATCAGGTCCCGCTCCTGTTCGGGCGGGAAGGCCATGACACGGGCCAGCCGACCGACCTGCTTGACCATGGTTGCCGTCAGCGAGTCCGAGCCGAAGCAGTTCTTCTCCCGCTGGGAGACGAGGATGCGCACGAGTTCGAGGTTCACGTCGGCGTTGTCGTGGGTGCCGTCGTAGCGCCAGAGCAGCCGCGACATCTCCATGAACAGTTCCTCGAGCAGTTCGGCAGGGTCCTGCTCATGGAAGGCCGGATCCAGCTGCAGCAGGACCGTACCCAGGTGGGTGTTCTCCCACTTGAGGGCGACGATCCACTCGGCGCCCGCGGTGTCCAGTTCGTCGCGGACGTCCACGAAGAAGCTCGGCATGTTGCCCACGGCCACGGGCATTTCCATGGACTGGAAGAAGAGCTGGAGCTTCTCGGCGCCCAGCTCGAGGCCCATCCAGGAGTCGTTGCCGCCGACCATGATCTGGGGGCGGGTCCGGTCCGGGGCCAGGAATCCGAGCTGACGCACGGGCAGAATGGGCCAGCAGTGGCGCGCGAAGATGCGCCAGAAATGGGGACGGTCCAGGGCCTCGGGCAGGTCCAACGCGAGTTGGAGCAGCACCTCGGCGGGGGACGTGCCGTCGGGGGACCATGTGCCCGCCTCATCCTCGTCGGTGGCGACCGACTCGGTGACGGGAACGTGGCTCTCCACGACCTCGTCCTTCGCCGCCAGCACCCGCATGAGCAGCTCGAGGGCGAAGCTCTCGGCCACGCCGTACTCGTGCTCCTCGGCGTCGCGCTTGAGCAGGATCATGGCCCGCAGCTCGCCGCCCTGGTTCACGGGCAGGATGATGTCCGGATCGAGGATTTCGAGCATGGCCGCGTCGTCGTCGTCGATGGCCTCGTCGGGGAGGTCCATCAGGGTGAGGGGACGGTCCGAATCCGCCACGGCACTCACCCAGGCGCTGTCGAAGGGGATGCGGCGCTCGCCGCTGGGGTCGACCATGTCGACGCCCTCGCGCACCATGAGGAGTGTCTCCTCGGCCAGCCCATGGCTGTACAGGAGGTTGCCCAGGGCCTGGTTGAACTCCCCGTGGTCGCAATCGTCGGTCCAACTGCCGAGGGAGGCCACGGCGTCGGACAGGGATGTGTACTGGTGGCTCTTGCGGCGTCCGGCGGGGGACGGAGCCGGGGCCGGGCTCTCGGGCGCGTCATCGAACATGTCGTCGATATCCGCCGCAGCGGTATCCTCGATCACGTCCTCGGCGACCTCCTCCACGGGCTCCTCGGCCCGGGTGGTTTCCTCGGCCTGGGTGGTCTCCTCTTTGGGAAAATCTTCACCGTCGTCTTCGTAGAAGCTCATGGCCCCTACCTCGATGAATTCGTCGGTACCGAATTCCTCGAGTTCATCGAGCGGATCCACGGGCTCTACCACGGGCGCGACCTCCGGAACAACTTCCGGGACCGCTTCCGGGACGACCTCAGGGGCTACTTTCGGGACCACCGCGGGCACGACCGCGTCCAGGGCCTCCTCGACCGTTGCGAACTGGTCCAGGGGCACGTCGACGAACTTCTGCGCGAGGAAGTGCTGCACCACCTCGCCGGCGCCGACGATCAGCGCCCCGCCACCCGCGGCCACGAGCTGGCCCTGGAATTCGGCCAGCACCCTGGCGCCGCCGCCACCGAGATTACCGAGCCCGGAAAGATCCAGCAGGACCCTGAGGTGTCCGCGGTCGAGACATTTCTCGGCCAGCTCCTCCAGGCGACGTTTGTCCTGGCGACCAACGGTGCCGGACAGACGCACGCCGAACACATCATCACGGGCGATTTTGAGAGGTTCGAAGCGTGTTGCCATGTTGTGCTCTCCCAGCATCGTCGGTGGACCATGGGTCCCCTGGGATGCCGCTCTGGAACGCACGGGCCGGCTGCATAGGGCACGCCGACCGCGCGCTCACTCACACGAGGGATTCCGCCAGCCAGCTATCGAGCACCGTGCGCAGGAAGCGCCACTCGCTGCCCACCTTGCGGGCGGGGATCTTTCCTTCTTTCGCCAATCTGCACACGGTCTTTACGTGCATTTTCAGATAGTCTGCCGCCTCGACCGAAGTCATGACGTGCCCCACGTGATCCTCGCCACCGATGTAGATCCTGGACGAGTCCTTGTAGTCCGACATGTGCGCTGCTCCTTGAGGGATGTTTCGTCCGTTGCATGCCACTGCTCCCCCACGTCGGACACGACAGCAACTAGCATGCCCATACATCAATTGGCCCGAGAATGCCGTTGTGGCGGAAATCACGGGTAACAACGGGAAAAGCAAAGGGCAGGCCCGGGGCCATGGGGCGC
>JAUUZX010000273.1 GCA_030592025.1 bacterium
CCTGAAAGGACCGCCATGGCCGACACAACCACCGTCCCCGACCGCCTCGACCGCAAGCGCTGCTGCCTGGTGGTCGTCGACCTCCAGGAACGCTTCCGCGACCTCATCGTCGGCATGGACCGGGTGCTCGACGCCACGGATAAGCTCGTGCGCTTCAGCCAGCACCTCGATATCCCGATCCTCGTCACCGAGCACTACCCCCGCGGCCTGGGCGTGACCGTGCCCGAGTTGCGCAACCTCTTCCACCCCTTCACGGCCCTGGAGAAGCTCCATTTCAGCTGCGCGGAAGACAAGGGTTTCATGACGGCCCTGCGCGATACCGGTCGTGACCAGATCGTGCTCTGCGGCATCGAGTCCCACGTGTGCGTCTACCAGACGGCTTGCGACCTGCTGCGCATCGGCAAGCAGGTGGCCCTGGCCACCGACGCCGTGAGTTCCTGCTCCGCGGCCAATCGCGACCTGGGTTTCCGGCGCATGGCCGAACTGGGCGTCCAGTCCATGGGGGCGCAGATGATCATGTTCGAGATCCTCCACCGGGCGGGCACCGACGACTTCAAGGCGGTGGCGCCGCTGCTCAAGTGATCGTCGGCCGAGCCACGGCAACCCATGAAACGGAACCGGGCCCCCGCGAAAGCAGGGGCCCGGTTCATGGCCGAGAACTGGTGGGGCGGGATCAGAACTTGTAGCTGAACCCCAACGCCAGCGTCTGCTTGAACTGGCCCGCCTTGCGGATGGCCTGCTGCACGGCGGCCAGGTTGATCACCTGGTCGTCCTCCACCACCGGCGAGACCGTGTTGTCGTACTTGTCGTACACCCAGCGCACGAACAGTTTCACCGAGATCACCTTGGTGATGTTGGCGGTGAAGGTGTTGTCCCAGTCCACATCCAGGCTTGTCGTGTACCCGGCGACATCCGAAGGCAGGCCGAAGTCCTCGGGGATCATTTCATCATCGAAGACCGACTTGCCGGAGTAGATGAACGGCAGGGTCAGGGTGAGCTTGCTCTCCCAGTCCACACGGCCGTCCAGGACCTTGGCCATGTACTCGGCCACGGCCTCGGCGGCCACCTCGCTGGAGCCCTCGCGTAGGGTTTCGGTCGACGGCGCCGGGTCCACGAAGAAGCTGCGGTTGTTGTACAGGTAGGCCACGCCGACGCGGACCAGCATCTTGCGCTCATCGGTGTCGATGAACTTGCGCGCGATACCGGCCGACGGCTTGAAGGTCATGGGGTTGACCGCGATGCCGCGACCCGCCGCATCGCTCTGGTCGTTGAACATGGAGTTGAAGCCGAAGGCCACGAAGGGGTCCCAACCCGAACTCTGGGTCCAGCGGAAGAGGGACTCGAAGTCGATGAGGTCGTCGGTCTTGTCCGGCTTCTTCCAGTAGAGGCCGTCGGCGCTACGCTCCTGGTTGTGGGTCTGACCGTAGGCCAATTTGAGGGTGTTGCGCCAGTTGGCCGACTCGCTGAACTGCTTCTCCATGCGGCCGTCGAAGTTACCCGTCCAGACGATGGATCCCTTGTCGCCGCCGTTCCAGTTGTCGGAGTAGGTGCTCTGCAGAAGGTTCACACCCAATTCGAACTGATTCTGCCAGACACCGATGGGCGCCTCGTCCTCGGCAAGCACAGGGACGGCGAAGGCCGCCAGGATCAAGGCGGCCACGAGACCGCTGATCAAACGCTGCGTCATCATAATTCTCCCTAAAGTCGAGGGCTAGGCCTCGGTCTTCTGCATGTGGACGACGGTCTGCGGGTACGGAATATCGATGCCCGCGGTGTCGAGAGCTTCCTTGCAGTTCTTCTGGAAGTCGAGGTACACACCCCAGTAGTCGGCGCTGTTCACCCAGGGACGGACAATGAAGTTCACGCTCGAGTCGGCCATCTCGCTCACGGCGACCTTCGTCTCGGGCTCGGCGAGGATGCGGCTGTCCTTGGCCAGGACGCCCTTGATGACCTCGAGGGTCTGGTTCAGGTCGGCGGTGTAGCCCACGCCCACGGTCATGTCCACCCGGCGCGTGTCGTAGCCGTTGAAGTTGCTGATGATCCCGCCGTAGATCTGGCCGTTGGGCACGAGGATCTTCACGTTGTCGGGGGTGGCGATGGTCGTCGTGAAGATGGAGATGTCCTTCACCGAACCCTTGACGCCGCCGGCCTCGATCACGTCACCGGTCGTGAAGGGCCGAAACAGCAGGATCATGACGCCCGAGGCGAAGTTGGCCAGGGTGCCCTGCAGGGCCATGCCCACGGCGAAGCCCATGGCGCCGAGGATGGCCACAAAGCTCGCGGTCTGGATGCCGAACTTGGCCAGCGCCGCGATGAACACGAAGGCCATGACCGCGAAGTAGACCATGCTCGTGACGAAGCCCGTCAGGCTGGGGTCGATGCCCCGGGTCGTCATGACCTTGCGCAGGCCCTTGCGGATGGATCCGGCCACCAGGCGACCGATGATGAGGATGGCGATGGCGCCGATGACCTTCAGGCCGTACTCGGTCAGGAATGCCGTGATCTGCTGGAGATCGATCTCCATGATAAACTCCCTCGATTGGGTTGGAACGATGGTTGGGTCCTCCGTTAGGAAGACCACTTCCCCCATTTGAAAATGATCGGTTGTGCCTCTGAAATTGTGTCCGGTCGAAAGGAGGCCCGGCTCCGGTGTCTAAGCATCAAACTGGTGGTGTTAGGGTCAAAAAACAGGCCTCGGGGATGGGGAGACACAATTTCAGAGGCACAACCAAAATGATCCGCAAAGGTAGCATTCGAATATGCAATGTCAACGAAAATGGTCTAGGATACGGCCTGCTGCCCGGCGACCATCTTGCGGCGCCGGTGGATGAGCACGAGGTTCCGCACGTACACGATCTGGCCGAAGGCCTGGCCGACGATGAAGACCGGGTCCCGGCGCCAGATGGCGTAACTCAGGAGCAGCACACTCCCCACGACGCTGAAGTACCAGAAAGCCACGGGGATCGTGCTTTCCTTGCGAATCTCCGAGGTGATCCACTGCACCAGGAAGCGGGAAAAGAAGCATATCTGGCCGGCAAAGCCGACGCCCAACCACATCTTGTCCATGTTACACCTCGGCCCGGGCGACACGGGGCCGCGGGCATCGTCTCAGGTCTTGATCTCGTAGTGGATCTTGCGGCTCTGCAGCCAGCGCATGCCCAACAGGTCGAGCCAGGTGCGGGCGAGCCGATCGAGGTTGCCGTACTTGCTGGTGCCGCCGGACCGCGCCCGGTGGTTCACCTCGATCTGGGTCATGGTGCACCCGTCCATGGCCAGCATCACCGGCAGGAAGCGGTGGCTGCCGTCGAAGAAGGGCAGACGCTGCAGGGGCTCGCGATGGAAGCCCTTCAGGGAGCAACCGATGTCGATGACCTCGTCCCGGGTCACGGACCGCCGCACGGCGTTGGCCAGCCGGGATCCCCAGCGCTTGGCCAGGCTGTCCCGCCGGTTCGCCCGGAAGCCGCACACCAGGTCGAAGTCGTCCAGGAGGGCCGCGATGCGGGGGATGTCCGCCGGGTCGGACTGGCCGTCGCCGTCCATGGCCACGACGTGATCTCGGCGCGCGGCCAGGAACCCCGCCGCCATGGCCGCCGACTGGCCCGCGTTCTCCCGAAAGGCCAGCACCCGCAGCACCGGCCAGCGTCCGGCGATCTCGGCAAGCACCGCCGGTGTGCCGTCCCCGCTGCCGTCATCCACGACGATGACCTCATAGCGCGCCGGGTCGTCCCCCAGCACCTGGGCGATCTCGTCGAGCAGGGGACCGATGGTCTCCTCCTCGTTGTAGACGGGTATGACGACGCTCAACGGTTCCATGGGCTCCGACTCCAGCTGTGGGTCCGGCGCGCGGGAGACGCTTGCTTTCTCCGGCGCGGATCCTATCCTGGACCAGGATAGCCCCTGAGAGCCACCTGCGAAAGGCCGCGACGCCCATGGCGCCCTCCCCCGCGAACACCGTCCCCTGGCGTCGGCATCTGCTGCTCCTGCTGGCCGTCGTCACCCTGCTCTTCACCTACCGCCTGGACGGAACGCCCTTCCGCGGTCTCTACGACGACGTCGACCGCTC
>JAUUZX010000065.1 GCA_030592025.1 bacterium
ACTCCCCCAATAGATGGCGGTCCCGTAGTTCCCGTAGGCTCCGGTCTTGGTGAACGCGCCGCAGGTGAAGGTGGCGTCCGGTTGGTACAGGTCTTCCATCAGGGGGATGCCGTCGGAATCGGTGGCGTAGGCGTAGAATTCGTGGGACACGTAGTACGCTGCGGCCGGCGACACGGCGCCGATCACCAGGGCGAGCCCGGCCAACAGGCACGGCAGTTGAAGGCGCTTCATGGATTCCTCTTCCGGTTGGGATGACCGGGTCTCGGTGCGACCCTCACCCATGGAACGCAGCGGGCGGGGCGGAATCACAGGGGACCTCGGCCGGGGGGTCGTGTTTTGCCATTTGCGGGGGTCGTTCCCGGGGCCCAACGTTGGGGCATAGGCGCGCTGAGGCATGTGGGTCTTGGGCGCCTGACCACAGACCATCGTGATGATCGCGCCCACCGCCGGAGGAAGCCCCATGACCGGACCGTCCCTGTCCGCCCACTTCGCCAGCCGCCAGCCCTCGGTGATCCGCCTGGCCCAGATCGAGTTCGCCAAGCGCACCGACGGCGTCGATGCCCTGAACGTCGCCATCGGCAACGTCTCCCTGCCCATGCACCCGGCCATGCAGGCCCGCATGCGCACGTTGGGCGACGCGGGCAGCCCCTTCGCCGACGGCGTGGTGGGCTACAGCGCCACGGTGGGTATGGCCGAGACCAACGAGGCGTTCCTGAACATCATCGCCGCCAGCGGTTGCGACACGGCGGGGCTCCACAGCCAGGTCACCGACGGTGGCAGCCAGGCCATGGAACTCGTCCTGCTGGGCTGCTGCGGGCCGGCCGGCAGCGACGAGAAGCCCCTCATGCTCATCGACGCGGCCTACACCAACTACAAGGCCTTCGCCGAGCGCGTGGGGCGGGCGACGGTCTCGATCACCCGCACCCTCGGCAGCGACGGACGGTTTTCCCTGCCGGACATGGACACGGTGTCGGCGACCATCGCCGAGCAGCGCCCCGGCGCCCTGGTGGTCATCCCCTACGACAACCCCACCGGCCAGTTCTACGACCGGGCCACCCTGGTGGCGCTGGCGCGACTGTGCGTCGAGCACGACCTGTGGCTCATCAGCGACGAGGCCTACCGCGAGCTGCACTACACCGGCGACCCGGCGGTGAGCGTGTGGTCCCTCACCGAAGAAGAAGTCCCCGGCATCGCGGGCCGCCGCATCAGCATCGAGACGGCCAGCAAGGTGTGGAACGCCTGCGGGCTGCGCATCGGGGCCCTGGTCACGGACAACGCCGAGTTCCACGGGCGCAGCGTTGCCGAGAACACGGCGGGTCTCTGCTCCAACGTCATGGGACAGCACGTCTTTGCGGGCCTGGCACGGGAGTCCCACGCCGACCTCCAGGGCTGGTTTGCGCGCCAGCGTGACTACTACCGCGGCATGCTGAACGCCTTCACCAGGGGCATGGGGGACCTGCTGCCGGGGGCCATCGTGTCGAGCCCGGAGGCGTCCATCTACTCGGTGGTGGATCTGCGGGACATCGCGCCGGCGGACTTCGACGCCCTCGAGTTCGTGCTCTTCTGCGCGCAGGAAGGGAAGGTGATGTCGGGCGGTCGGGAACGTACCCTGCTGGCCGCACCCATGGCCGGGTTCTACAGCACGCCGGCGCGCGAGCCCAATCCTGGCCGCACCCAGTTGCGCATCGCCTACGTGGCGCCGCCCCAGGAGATGGCCCAGGTGCCTGAACTGCTGGCGGGGCTTTTCACCGCCTACACGGGGCGCTGACCGAACCCATCATGAAGACGACTCCCCCGGGGCTCATGCTCCGGGGCCCATGGCCTCGGCCGCCCGTTGGAAGTCTGCGGCGGCCGCCTCGGTGAGGGGCTCGGCCAGCAAACCCCGCGCGACCTCTGCTCCAAACGTCAACGTATCGATCCCGGCGACGGCGAGGTCGACCACAGTCTCGACGGTGCGCAGGCTGGCCGCCAGCAGGCGCATCGACGAACCGCTCGTTCGCAGCAGGGACGCCATGTCCAGCAGGAGGGCGCGGCCGTCCCGCCCGGCGTCGTCCAGGCGCCCGAGGTAGGGCGCGGCGTAGGCGGCGCCCAAAGCGGCGGCGGCCAGCACCTGGGCCCGGTGGTAGACGGCGGTGACGGTCACGGTCGTGCCGTCATCCACGAGGTCGCGGGCCGCCCGGAAGCCCGCGACGGTGGCCGGCACCTTCACCGCCACGGTGAGACCGTCGGCCAGGGCGGCCAACTCGCGGCCGCGACCCGCCATTTCCCCGGCGTCCCGGCCCCAGGTCTGCAAATGGATTTCCCGTGCGCCCAGGTCCCGGGCCCGCCCGGCGAGCAACTTCAGATTCGCGACACTGCATTCCTGGCCGGCCCGTTCCAGAAGGAGCGGGTTGGTGGTCACGCCGTGGAAGCAGCCGAGGGGCAGGAGTTCGGTCCATGCGGCGGGGTCGGCGCTGTCCAGGTAGAGTCGGGGGCCGGCGGCGGTCATGAGGAGGCTCCTTGATCATCGGGGGCGAAGAGATCGAGCTGGCCGCGCCGCTCGTCGGCTACGGGCTCGAGGCAAACGGGGTCGTCGCAGGACGCCGAGTTGACCCGCCGGCTCACGGGATGGGTCACCAGCAGGTCGTTGGGCGCCGGGCCGAGGAGGGCGCTGAGATCGTCGAGACGGTCCGGCGGCAGGTCGCACCACAGCTTCCAGTCCGCCGCCGGCAGCACCACCGGCATGCGGTGGTGGATGGGGCGCATGGTCGCGTTGGCTGCGGTGGTGAGGATGGCGCAGGAGGCGATGCTGCGCCCGCCGGGGTACTCCCACGTTCCCCACAGGCCGGCCAGGGCGAAGACGTCGCCGTCACGCCGCCGGAACAGGTAGGGCTGGGAGCCGTCGGAACGCTTCTGCCACTCGTAGAAGCCGTTCACCGGGATCAGGCAGCGGCGATGGGCGAAGGCCTCCCGGAAAGCGGGCTTGTTGCCGACGGTCTCGCTGCGGGCGTTGATCAGCTTGGGGGCACGGCCCAGATGGGGATTCCCGGGGGGCTCGAGGCCCCAACGGAACGCGCGCAGCATCCGACCCTCGCTCCGGGGGTTGGGCACGACCGCGGCGATGTCCTGGCCCGGCGCGATGTTGTACCGCGGCGTGAGGTCCGGGATCATGTCGAGGTAGAAGCGCTCGGCCAGCACGTGGGGGGCCGAGGTCAGGTTGATGCGTCCGCACATGGTTCGTCCTTCCAGACCACCCGGGCGGTGGCCGTGAAGGATGATAGATCAGGGGGAGGCCCTTGGCCAGCGGCGCCGTCAGGTGCCGATGAGGAGTTGGGAAACCACCGGGGCGCCCTCGGCTTCCAGGTCGACGTTGTGGATCAGATCCGCGGGCAGGGCCCCGCCGTCGTCGCCGTGGGTCACCCGCACGACGGGCCGCTCGATGTCGCTGCCGGCGGCCATGACCGTGCCCGCGGTGCCGTCGTTCAGCACGATCTTCTGGCCCGGCGGGTAGAGGCCGACCGCCTGGATGAGGGCGTGCATGGCGTGGGGCGAGTAGGAGCCCCGATCCTTGAGCATGATCTCGTAGGCGTGGCGCGGGGTCATGGCCCGCTTGTAGGGGCGGATCGCCGTCAGGGCCTCGAAGACGTCGCACACGTGGACGAGTTGGGTGAGTTCGCTCGTGCTGTCGCCGTGGGGCATCTTCGGGTAGCCGCCGCCGTCGTAGCGGCGGTGGTGCCCCCAGGCGATGGCCACGGCCAGGGAGCTGCCGTCACGGCTGTCCAGGAGCATGCGGGCGCCGATCTCGGGATGGGTCTCGATGATCCGACGCTCCTCGGCGTCGAGTCGCCCCGGTTTGAAGAGCACTTCCTGGGGCACCTGACCCTTGCCCACGTCATGGAGCAGCGCGGCCGCGCCGAGTTCGCACAGCAGGTCCTCGGTGAGGCCCGCCGCCCGTCCGACCAGGATGGTGAGCATGGCCACCCGCACCGAATGGCCCACGGTGTAGGTGTCGCAGTCCGGGTAGTTCACGAGGTTCATGATGTCGGTGCTGCCGGTGCGGCTGGCCTTGACGAGGGACTCGCCGACGGTCCGGGCCTCGATCACATCCAGGTCCCGTTCGAGGCTGGCCTGCATGTGGGCGTGCTCGACCGTCGTGAACATGGATTGGTAGACCGCCAGCAGGGACTCGATGTCGCTGTGGGAGTCGTCGGCCGCTCCGACCATGTCGAGGCTGTCGCCGCCCTGGCTCGTGCCGTAGTTGCGGTAGGGGGGGGAGAGCTTGATGAGGCCGATGCCGTGGGCGTTCAGGAGGGCCCGGCTTTCCTCGAGGCCGCCCGGGGCCTCGCTCGTCTCCGCGGCCAGGGTGAAGAAGCGCACGAGTTCCGACGCCTCGATGCGGGCGTCGATCTCGTAGCCGCCGGCCTCGAGCAGCTCGGAGAACTCCGTGAGCCGCCGGCCCACGACGGTCGAACCCACCAGGTAGCGGCCATCGTGGATGAGCTTGCCCTCGACGACGCCCAGCAGGAACGCGTCCTTCCCTTCGTCGGCCAGGAGCCGGCCCAGGAGCCCCACGAATTCCGAGGCGCAACGCTTCACGTTGGGATGACCGTCGAAGTACATGCGGCGCTGGCTGATGCCCCGGGCCAGGAACGTGGCCAAGTCGGCGTAGTTGCCCTTCATCAGGTGTCCTCCCGACGTTCGAGCCTGGCGGCCTCGGCCGCAGCGAGGGCTTGCTTGGCGGCTTCCCGGGCGGCCGCGGGCCAGGCCTTGAACAGGAGCAGGCGGCGGCGGGCGGCGATGTTCTCGAGCAGGCGCCGGGCCGAGGCCGGGCAGTAGGCGCCAAGGATCTCGATGATCTCGACGACCCAGGGTTCGTTCCTCTGGTCCGCCTTCAGGTTGGCGAGGCGGCTGCGCAGGACATCCAGGACCTCGACAGCCGGCGCGTCGCCATGGTGGGCGGCCGACAGGAGCCAGGCCTGGCACATGCGCACCTGATTGTGGTTGTAGGGGCCCAAGGCGTTGGTGATGGCGCTGATCTGGCGGTCCGGTGAGGTCTTTCGCAGGCCTTTGCGCAGCCATGCCCCGAAGGACGCGCCGCGGGAGGTCCCGAGGAGGGTGGCGTAGACCGGGAAGTACCGCCGCTCGGGACGCCCGAAGAAATCGGCGCCGCCCCGTACCTCACCGAAGACATGGAGCCGTTCGAGTCGGGCCAGGTTCGCGGGATCGGCCAGGGCCCTGGGGTTGGTGGCCAGGGTCTGCAGGGCGCGCATGCTTTCGCGGGCGGTGGTCGGCGCCACCAGGAATTCACAGATGAGGTGGGGCCAGAGGGCCGCGTGGAGACCGTCCGCCCGCGCGGAACACACACCGTCCCAGAAGGCGACGATGGCCTCGGATCCGCGCTCCCGGATGATGGCGGCCATGCGCTCGATGACCGGATCCATCATGTCATGGTCGCCATCCATGAGCAGGGAGCGCACGGTGCCCTGGAGTTCGGGGTCCTGCTCGGGGTCGGGCCAGGCGCGGAGGATCCGCGTGATGTCAGCCAGGGCCCGGGTGCCCCCCAGGGAGGACGTTCCCTGGCCGAGGACGGTCAGGCAGATGTGGAGGTCCTCGGACAAGGGGCGGGTCACGAAGACCTCGTCGAGGGCCTCGAAGGTGGCCAACTCCGCACGCAGTTCGACCAGGGGGAGGTCGTACTCGCTGTCGTCGGAGAGGCACCGGGGTTCGGCATCGACCGCGGTGAGGTTGTAGTCGGATTTGTTGCGGCCGCCGAGGGCTCTCAGCAGCATCTGGGCCGCGTTGCGGTCGATGCCCGTGTTCAGATCGTCGGCGGCTTCCTGGATGGCTTCGGCAAGGCGCGCGAGGTCGCCGTCACGATCCATCATGTTGCGCAGGGCGCCACCGAGGGTACGGGCGCCGTCGGAAAGGCGGTCGGCGACTTCGCAGTCCTGGGGCCGGGTGGCCGGGTCGAGGACGGGGAGCACCAGGTCGCGGTCCTTGGCCATGAGGACCTCGAAGAGATCCTGCAGGGTGGACCGGCAACTTTGCAGCAGGTCTTCGGCGGTGCCCCGGGCCGAGAGTTCGTCGAGGATGGCGTCGACGGCTTCACCGATGCTCGCCGCGCCCGCTTCCGCCCACTGCTTGGCGAAGACCTTGGGGACCACCTGGACGCTGTCGGGGAGATTGGCGAAGTCGGCCTCGGCGAGGTGGCCGGTTTCATCGGCTTCGCGCTGGTGGCCCAGGAGGCCCGTGGCCAGATCGTGGAGAGCCGTCTCGGTGGCGTCGGGCAGGACGGTGATGCGGTGCAGGCCGAGCTTCTCCATGAGGCCCGCAACGCGCCCGACTCCCCGCACACCGGGCTCGAGCACGTCGGCGCCGATGCGCAGCCGCGTGCCGGCTTCGATGATCACGAAGCCCTCGCTGCCGAGGGTGTCCAGGGCATTGCGGAAGGCGCTGTAGGCGTCGGTGAAGTTGATGTGGCCGGCAGGGTAGAGGGCCCCGCTCGTGAGCAGCCGGTCGAACAGCAGCATCATCTCGGCGGTGGTGTCCGCCGTGTTGGTGGACCCGGTCGGGTCCAGAGGCTGGTCGACAATGGCTGGCAAGGCGATCTCCCTCGTACAACCGAATCGGACGCCGCGGGGGCGTCCGGTTGGTTACCTCCAACCTACGGTATCGACCGCAGGGGCGGTGGCCTGAGGGGAGAATGCCGCCAAACAGGGCCTCGGGCGGGGAAACGGCCTTTCCAGGCCTGCTGGATCAGCTGGCCTGGAGCCGTTGCCGCTCGTGGCGGGGCAGGGTCAGGGTCGGGTCGCGGCGGATCCGTGCCTTCTGCATGAAGAACACGCCCACCCAGATGGCGATACCGGCCAGGTCGACCACCAGATTCGGCACGGGCAGGTTCAGCGTGCCGTGGATGATGCCGGGGAAGAACAGGATCACGGTGGCGACCGCCATCAACACCCATTCGATGATATTCATGCCGCAAGCCAGGTACCCCATGGTGAGGCTGCCGAAAGCGACCGTCGCCAGGGTGATCGTCACCCATGTCATGGCAACCGTCACGAAGTCTCCGTCCAGCAGGAAACCGCGGCTGTAGGCGAAGAGGAAGGGCCCGATGTACAGGAACTTGGCGAATTTGAAGCTCGTCCAGCCGGTCTTCCACGGGTCGGAGCCGGCGATGGCCGCGCCTGCGTAGGCGGCCACGCACACCGG
>JAUUZX010000278.1 GCA_030592025.1 bacterium
CCTGGAGAAGGGCAAGATCATCGTCAAGCGGGCCTACGCCGACTGGCACTATCACAAGGAGTACATGACGCCCCTGCACGAGGCGGCCATCGAGCTCATCGAGATCCCCATGCCGCGCATCTCGGGCAAGAACAGCGCGGACATCCGGCTCGTCGTCGACGCCATGGATCTCTGCTACTCCAAGGAACACATCGACACCTTCGTGATCGTCTCGGGGGACTCGGATTTCTCGCCCCTCGTGTCGAAGTTGCGGGAGAACAACAAGCAGGTCATCGGGATCGGCGTGAAGAATTCCAGCTCCAAGCTGCTCATCGGCAACTGCGACGAGTTCATCTTCTACGACGACATCTACCGCGGGAACGTGGGGCGCATCAGCAAGGGCGTCACCCACGTGCCCGACGACAAGCGCGAACTCTTCGACTTCCTCGTGAGCACGGCCCAGGGGCTGCTGCAGGAGAGCCGCGGGGTGCTGTATTCGTCCCTCATCAAGGACACCATGACCCGCAAGCAGCCCGACTTCAACGAGCGGGCCTTCGGCTACTCCAACTTCGGTGACCTGCTGGAGGACGCACGCCGGCTCGGCCTGCTCGTCGTCGAACGGGATGCCCGGGCGGGAGGCACCTGGGTTGTCCAGGGCATCGGCGAGGGCATCACCGTGGAGGAGACCGCCCCCGAGCCCGGTGAGGGCGGTGGCAAGAGCCGCAGCAGCCGTCGGCGTCGGAGCCGGGGTCGCAATCGCGACGCGGCGGCGCGTGCGGCGGCGGATGGAGAGAAGACCACCGCCAAGGCAACCGATGGCGCTCCCGCGACGAAGGCGGGAGCCAAGGCCGACCCGAAGCCGGACGTCACCGAGGCTTCGTCCAAGGATGAGAAACAGACGACGAGGAGGGGGCCGGCGAAGAAGACCACGAAGAAGGCCCCGACTAAGAAGACGACGAGGAGGGCGCCAGGGAAGAAGACCACGAAGAAGGTCCCGACGAAGAAGGCGCCCGCCAAGAAGACGACGAAGAAGGCCCCGGCGAAGAAGGCCCCGACAAAGAAGGCGCCCAGGAAGGCCCCGACGAAAAAGGCTCCGGCCAAGAAGACGACCAGGAAACCGCCGGGCGAGTAGGTGAGCGCCGGGTCGTGAAATTGCTCAATTCGTTCCCGTCCGGGCCGATCAAGGTGGCGAGGAATCACCATCGGGACCGGCCGCAGCAGGGAGCGAAGATGCCACTCATGCCCGCCACCACCTTGGCCACCATCGATCTGGACGGGGCCTACGAGCAGATGGGCGACGATCTGGAGCTCCTGCAGGAGATCGTCGAGATCTTCGTGGAGAGCGTGCCCCAGCTCCTGCAGAACATCGCGACGGGCATCGAGCAGGGTGACAGCGCCCAGGTCGAGATGCATGCCCACAGCATGAAGGGCAGCGCGTCGAACATCTGCGCCGTCGCCGTCGTCGAGACCGCCCGGGAGCTGGAAGTTCTGGCCCACGACGGTTCCCTCGAGGGAGCGCCCGACATGCACGCCCGTTTGGGCAGGCTGCTGGACGAGTTGACGGGCACCTTGGCCACCGTCGACTGGAATGCGGTGGGTTCTTCCTGACGCTCGCCCCACCACACGTCACAGAAAGACCGCCCGGATCCGTCCGGGCGGTCTTTTTCGTTGGGGCGATCGGTTGAGCCTCAACGCTCGTCGTCGATCTCCTCGGTCGCGGTCGCTTCGTCCCGACTCGCCTCGGCCTCGACGGCCTCCAGCACCGCGGCCACGGCCAGGTCCATGCCGTCGGCGTACTCGGCGGCGGCCAGGGTGGGCTGGTCCGGCTCGATCCGGAACTCCGACGCCAGCACCGTCAGGTCGACGGGATCGAGGGTGGGGTCCTCGACCAGGGTCGCCACGCGTTCGAGGCTGGCTTCGGCGCGCTCGTGGCCACTGTCGGACTCGAGGGCCCGCTCGTAGGCGGCGCCGGCCGCCGTGTAGTGACCGGTGCGTTCGAGGGCGATGGCCAGGTTGTTCTGGATGCAGGCGGCATCCTGCAGGTTGGCGGCCTTGGCCAGGGGCGCGAGGGCGTCGTCGAACCGTTCCTGCTCGATCATGAGCAGACCGAGGTTATTCAGGGCCCAGGCGTCGTCACCGTGGTCCCGCAGGATCGTGGTGTAGGCGTCGATGGCCTCGTCGATGCGGCCCTGACGATGGAAGACCCGCGCCTGGACCCGTCGGGCGTCGGCATTGACGGGATCCACATCCAGGGCGGTGCTGATGCGCGTGGCCGCCTCGATGTCCCGGTCCAGGTCCAGCAGGACGCGGGCGTCGTTGATCAGGCTCTTGAGATGGTCGGGCTTGATCTCGAGGGCCGCCACGAAGGACGCGTCGGCGGCCTCGGGGTCGCCGGCCTTCCACGCGCTCAGGCCGAGCATGTAGTGGCCCCAGGCGTTGGCCGGGTGGTCGGCGGTGTAGCTCGAGAAGAGGTCGGTCGCTTCGGCATAGGCGCCGGCGAAGTAGGCCTGCTCGGCCATGGTGTAGGTGACCACGACGGGCGGGGCGGGCTCGGGCGACTCGATGACGATTCCGGGCACGCTCTCGGCACTCACGGAATCGATCACGACGGCGACCACGGGGGCGGTCTCCACCGTGACCGCGGGCGTGGCGGCGACGACGGCTTCCTCGTCGGAGCCCTGGAAACGAACGCCCACGAAGATGGCGATGCCCAGGACGAGGACGAAGAGGACGCCGGCCTCGGCGAATCGGAGCTGACGCTCACTGCGGGGGGTGGTTGCTTGCTTCTTCATGTCGGACTCCATTCTCTGCGGGATGCGCCTCGGGGCTGGCGCGGTGGTGACGGCTTCAGCCCCATGGTCGCAAGGTCCCGGCCAGGGGGCCAAGGAGTCACCATTGATATTATTGGTTGATATGTAATGACTTAAAGGAGGCGTGGTTGGCTTGAGGTGGGCGAGTGTGTCCAGTCGCCCACGCTTGGGATGTGGTCCGGAACACACGCCGGCCCGACCATGGGGCCGGGCCGGGGGGAGCCTGCTAGTCGATCCGGCGCCAGGCCGGGGGCAGATCCTCCGGCGAGATCATGATCAGGGGCTGGCCCGCCGCGTCCGCGATGGCCCCCAGGAACGACGTGTCCAGGACATCGAGGCCCCCGGGTGCCGCGGGGATCGGTGCCCTCTCGTCGGTGGCCATGGCCAGCCGGCGGGCGAGGACGTCCTCGAACCGCGCGCCGAAGGGCAGCAGCGAAGGCAGCCGGAAGAACGACGGGATGGGGAAGAGCTTGCGTGGGGGGTACTCGGTGACGGCGATCTCCTGCCCGTCGGGCACACCGCCCAGGGATCGGGCCAGGGCGATGGCCTCGTCGAGGGTGCCGAAGGCGTCGCACAGGCCGTGCTCGACGGCGTCGCCGCCCATCCACACCCGTCCCTCGGCAATGGTGCGCACGGCGTCGATGTCGAGACCGCGCCCGGTGGCGACGGCCTGGACGAACTCCTCGTACATGGCGCGCACGTACTCCTCGACCCGCACGAGTTCGTCGGGGGTCATGGCCCGCCGCGGCACGGACCCGATGAACGGCACGTTCACCTTGGAGAGGAGATCCGCATGGGCGCCCCGGCTCACGTCGTCGGCGGTCACACCCAGCTTGCCGGCGAAGCCGTCGTCCCAGACCCAGCCGCCGATGACGCCGATGGAGCCCGTGATGGTGAGGGGGGTCGTCAGCACGCGGCTGCCGTCCATGCTGATCCAGTAGCCGCCGCTGGCGGCCACGTCGCCCTGGCTGACGATGACCGGCTTCCCCGCCTCCTTGAGACGGCGTACGGCGTCGGCCATCAGGTCGCTGGGCAAGGGGTCGCCGCCGGGAGAGTCGGCGCGGAGCACCACGGCCACCACGTCGTTGGGTTTGAACGAAAACAGCTCTTCTCGTTTGAGGACCTGCGCCAAAACAGTAAAAAAAAGGCCAAAAACGCCCAAAGCGCCGAAACAAACACAAACGGAAATTACTTGGGCCAAGGCTATGA
>JAUUZX010000102.1 GCA_030592025.1 bacterium
CGCCCGTCTGGTCGTGGGCGTGACGGTCTTCGGCGTGTCCATGGTGATCCTGTACTCGGCCTCGACCCTGTACCACGCCCTGACCCCGGCGCGGGCCAAGTATGTCTTCAAGCTGCTCGACCACGGCGCCATCTACCTGCTCATCGCCGGCTCCTACACGCCATTTGCCCTCGTGGTTCTCGGTGGGGGATGGGGCTGGACGCTCTTCGGACTGGCCTGGGGGGCGGCGGTGCTGGGCATCGTGTACGAGGTGGGGTTCGGCCGGCCGTGGAAGAAGCTCTCCCTCGTGTTCTACCTGGCCCTGGGCTGGCTCGCGGTCATCGTGGCCAAGCCCCTGAGCGCGATCCTGCCATCCGACGCATTGCTGCTGTTGGGCCTGGGCGGGCTGGCCTACACCGGCGGCGCCGTCTTCTACGCCTGGCGCGGATTCCGCTACCACCACGCCGTCTGGCACCTCTTCGTCCTGGCCGGGACGACCTTCCACTACTTTTGCGTGCTGCTGTTCGTGATCCCGCCCGCCTGAGGCGGGATCAGGTCAGCAGGTCCCGCGCGGCCCGTCGCACCAGGTTGCGGGCCAGGGGGATCTTGTACCCGTTTTCCCCGAGGGATTCCGCGTCCGCCAGCACGGTTTCGGCGAGCCGGTCCAGTTCGGTCGGGGTCGACTTCTTGCCCACCAGGGCTGCCGACGCCTGTGCCTCGTACCAGGGTTTCGGCGCCACCCCGCCCAGGGCCAGGTCGAACCGCTCCACGACGCCCCCTCTGATCTCGGCGACCAGGGCCACCGAAACCACGGCGAAGTCCCAGCTCTCCCGGAACCTGAACTTGGTGTAGCTGCTGAGCCGGTCAGAGCGGGTGGTGGGGATCTCCACGCCGGCCACGAACTCCCCGGGCTCCAGGACCGTCTCGCGGGTCGGGTCGTCTTCGGGCAGGACGTAGAATTCGCGGATGGGCACCGACCGCATCTCATCGCCGCGCCGCAGGACCACCAGGGCGTCGAGGGCCGTGAGGGCCACGGCCAGGTCCGACGGGTGGACGATGTGGCACGGGCCGCCGCCGACGACGGCGTGGAACTTGTTACGCCCGTCCACGGCGAAGCAAAGGTCGCCGGTCTTGCGCAGGCAATCGAAGCCGACGTCGCGGAAGTACCAGCACCGTGGGCGCTGGCAGAGGTTGCCGCCCAGGGTGCCGGTGTTGCGCAGTTGGGGTGAGGCCGCCGCCGCGGCCGCCTGCTGCAGCACGGGGTACTTGTCGGTCAGCAGCTTGCTGGCGGCGATATCGCGCAGGGTCGCCAGGGCGCCAATGCGCAGCTTGCCGTCACTGGTGTCGATGTCCCGTAGCTCGGCCCCGTGGACCGACTTCAGGTCCACCACCCGGGCGGGTGTGGCGATCTCCGACTTCATGAGGTCCAGGAGGTCCGTGCCGCCGGCCAGGGGCTGGATCGCGGGGTCCTCCAGGAGCAGGGAGGCCGCCCGGTCCAGTTCCGATGGCCGCAGGTAGGCGAAGTTCTTCATCGTCCGTCCTCCTCGGCGGCGAGCAGCGCGCTCAGGACCCGGTCCGGTGTCAGGGGCAGGGCGGTCATGCGCACCCCCGTCGCGTTGTGGACGGCGTTGGCGATGGCGCCCGCGGTGGGGATGATGGGCGGTTCGCCGATGCCCTTCACGCCCAGGTTGTTGGCCACCGTGTCGATGTTCTCGGGGATGATGATCTCGATCTCCGGCGTGTCCGTCACGAGGGGGATCTTGTAGTCCAGGAAGTTCACCGAGGCGACGCGGCCGGTGTTGTCGTCCACCACCCGCTCCTCCATGAGGGCCATGCCCAGGCCCTGCATGATGCCGCCATGGAACTGGTTCTCCAAGAGCCGGCGGTTGAGGGGACGCCCGATGTCGTGGGCGGCGACGATCTTCACGACGCGCACACGGCCGGTCTCCACGTCGACCTCGACCTCGGCGAACTGGGCGCCGAAGCTGTTGATGGCCATGCCCTCGGGGTTGGCCGGTCTCAACCCGGTCCTGACCAGGGTTTGTTCGCCCATGAGGCGCATGGCCTCGGTCAGGTTCCAGGTCTCGCCGCCCCCGCGGATCGTGCCGTCGGCGTAGGACAGTTCGGCCACGGGCATGTCGGCGGCCACCGCCACGCCGGCCAACAGCGCGTCCTTGATCTCGGTCGCGGCGACCCAGGCCGCCGGCGTCATGGTGGGTGCGGTCTGGGACCCGCCGGACAGCGGTCCGTAGGGGGCTCCCGCGGTGCGGCCCACGGTGACCGCGATCCGCTCCAGGGGGATTTCGAGGCCCTCGGCCACGGTCTGCTGGAGGATGGTGTTGGTGCCGGTGCCGATGTCCTGAGTGCCCGAGACGACCCGCACGCTGCCGTCCCGATTGAGGACGACTGTCACGCCGCCGGGGGGGCCGCCGCCGCCGCCCCAGATCTGCGACGCCATGCCGATGCCGCGCTTCACAGGCCCGTCGCCCGTGCCTGGGACGGCGTTGCGCCGCTGGGCCCAGCCGATGGCCTCGGCGCCCCTTCGGTAGCACTCCTCGAGCTTCTTGGAGGTGTAGGGCTGGTCCCGTCCCTGATCCCGCTCGGCCATGTTGGCTAGGCGGAAGGCGAGGGGATCCACGCCCAGGGCCGCGGCGAGTTCGTCGATGATTCCGTCCAGGGCGAAGGTGCCCTGGGGATGGCCCGGTGCCCTGAAGGGACGGGCCCGGCCGAGGTTCGTGTAGATGCTGCGGTGGGTGAAGCGCACGTTGGGGCAGTCGTACATGGTCAGCAGGGGCCAGTTCATCCAGGCTCCCGAGCGGTGGGCGCCGACCATGCCGTAGGAGTCGGTCTCCAGGACGGTGAGCTTGCCGTCCCTGGTGCCGCCTGCTTTGAGCCGCTGGACCGAATCGGGGCGGTTGCCCACGGACAGGTTCATTTCCCGGCGATCGAGGGCCAGGGCCACGGGCCGGCCGGTCCGCTTGGCCAGGATCGCCGCCATCACCGTGTGCTTGCCGAGCTCGAGCTTGCTGCCGAAGCCGCCGCCCATGGCCGGCATGACCACCTTGATGGACGAGGCGGGCATGTCGAGGGTCTCGGCGAGCTGGTCGCGCACGGCGTAGATGCCCTGGGTGCTGTCGTAGACCGTCAGTTGGTCGCCTTCCCAGGCTACGACGGAGTTGTGGGGCTCCGTGGGGTTGTGGACGTCGACCTCGGTGGTGAACGCTATCTCGACGACGGCATCGGCGTCAGCCAGGGCCTGGTCCACTTCGCCGCGTCCGCCGGTGGCCGGACGACCGTTCACGAGCGCGCCGTCGTCGTGGTAGGTGGGTGCGCCGTCCCGGAAGGCTTCCATCGTGCGCGTCTCGAAGGGCAACTCTTCGTAGTCGACGCGGATGAGGCCGAGGTCCTCGTCGGCGACGGCTGCGGAGGTGGCGGCTACGACGGCCACCTCGTCACCCTGGTAGCGCAAGTGACGGTCGAAGAGGAAGCTGTCGCCGTACCAGGAGATCGCCGGTGTGTTGCCTGCGTGCAGCACCGCCGCCACGCCGGGCAGCCTTTCGGCCACTCGCGTGTCGATGGATTTCAGCCGCGCGTGGGGGTGGGGGCAGCGCAGGATGCGGGCGGTGAGACCTTGTTTGAGCTGGCGGTCGACGGTGTAGAGCGCCGTCCCGCAAACCTTGGCGTAGGCGTCGTAGCGGACGGCCGCCTTGCCCAGTTGGCGCGGCTCGGGTTCGGCTAGGGGCGCCACGTCCTGCTCGGGAACCTCGGCGATCCGCTCGGACATGGAGTCCTCGAAGAAGCGGCGGTCGCGGATGAATTTCGTTCTGGCCATGGGTTCTGCCTCGCTTTCCGCACGGACCTACTTCGCGGCCTCGAAATCCCGGATACTCTGGATGCTCTCGATGATCTTGGGGTAGGCGCCGCAGCGGCAGAGATTGCCCGACATGCCCTCGCGGATTTCCGCCGTGGTGGGGTCGGGGTTGTCCTGCAGGAGCGCGTGGGCGGCCATGACCTGCCCCGGCGTGCAGTAGCCGCACTGCAGGCCGTCCTTCTCGACGAAGGCCTCCTGCAGGGGGTGCAGTTCCTCGCCGTTCATGAGCCCCTCGACGGTGGTGACGGCCTTGCCCGCAGCGTCCAGGGCGAGGGTGTGGCAGGCGTACACGGCCAGACCGTCGAGCAGGACGGTGCAGGTGCCGCACATGCCGCGGCCACAGGCGATCTTGGTGCCCGTGAGGCCCAGACGGTCGCGCAGCACCTCGACGAGGGTGGTGCGGGGCTCAACCCAGAGGCGGTGTTGCCGGCCGTTGACCACGAAGACGAGGCGGTCGGTGCCCTGCGGCGGGGGCGCATCCCGGGCGTTGGAGTCGTGGGGAAGGGCGGCGGCGACGGTGGCCCCGGCCACGCCCACGCCGAGGGTCTTGATGAAGGCCCGACGGCTCAGGCTGCCGGGTTTCTCCTTGTCGGACATGGTGACCTCCCGGAGAGATGGGGTTGGACGGTCGTCCCGGCAGCCTACACCACCGATGTCCGAGTCGGAAGGATGGGATTGGCGACGACCTGCCGAATTCCCCTGACACGCCCGCGCCGACCCGCTACAATGCCCCGACCGTCACAACCCCGGCCACCCTCAGCCCCTCCCGGAGAGAACCATGACCCAAGGCGCTTCCACCTGGCGCTTCCCGCGCATGTTCTGGACCGGCAACGCCGCCGAACTGTGCGAGCGAGCCGCCTACTACGGCACCTTCATCGCCCTGCGAACCTACCTGCTCCGCGTCGTCGGTCTGGACGACGTGCAGGCCGGCGTCGTGGCCGGCCTCTTCGGCGGCTGGATCTACCTGGTGCCCTTCTTCACCGGCGCCATCGCCGACCGCATGGGCTTCCGCTACGCCCTCATGCTGGCCTTCGCCCTGCTCACCGTCGGTTATGGCACGTTGGGCATGTTCTCGACCCTGCCGCCGGTGCTGGTGGGCCTGGGGCTCATCGTGATCGGCGGGGCCTTCGTCAAGCCGGTCATCACGGGCACGGTCTCCAAGGCTTCGAACGAGGCCAACCGGGCGCGGGCCTTCAGCATCTTCTACATGGTGGTGAACATCGGCTCGTTCACGGGCAAGACCATCGTGGCGCCTTTCCGCATCCAGATGGGGGTCGAGAACGTGCCCTGGTTCTCGGCGGCGGCGTCGCTGGTGGCGCTCATCCTGGTGGTGCTCATCTACTTCCCCAAGGAGAACGGCGAGGAGAGCAAGTCGCGCTCGGTCCGGGAGACCCTCAGCGGCATGTGGATGGCCATGAGCAACCTGCGCTTCTTCTCGCTCATCCTCATCACCGCGGGCTTCTGGGCCATCCAGGGTCAGCTCTACGCCTCCATGCCCGACTACGTGCTGCGCATGGCCGGCGAGACCTACAAGCCCGAGTGGTACGCCAACATCAACCCCCTGGTGGTTGTCATTTTCGTGGTCATGATCACCCAAATGGTGCGGAAGTGGAAACCGCAGAACGCGATCCTGGTGGCCATGCTGCTCATACCCTTCTCGGCCGTCTGCATGGCGGCCTCGGCCTGGTTCGACGGCATGGTGAACATCTTCGGCATGCAGGTGCACCCCATCACGTTGATGATGGTCATCGGCATCTCCATCCAGGGTCTGGCCGAGTGCTTCCTCAGCCCCAAGTGGCTTGAGTTCGCCTCGCTGCAGGCTCCCAAGGGCAAGGAGGGGACCTTCCTGGGATTCGCCCACATGAACGTCTTCTTCGCCTGGATCTTCGGCTTCATCTTCTCGGGCTACCTGCTCCGGAAGTACTGCCCTGAGCCCGGCACCCTCGACGACGTGACGCGGGCCGCCCATGACCTGGCGTTGGTCGGCAACGGTCCCATGCCGGAGGCCTACGCTCACGCCCATTACCTGTGGTACGCCTACGTCGGCGTGGGCATGATCTCCCTGGTGGCCATGCTGATCTTCATCGGCGTCACCAAGCGCCTCGATGCGGGCAAGGAGTCCGCAGCGGCGTGACGGGAAAACTGCAACTGACCCTCGTCCTGGGGCGACCGGTGCGCTACCGCGTGCGCCGGTCGCCCCAGGCGCGTAAAATCGGGGTCGAGGTATCGGCGCGGGACGGCCTGGTGGTCGTAGTCCCCAAGCGGGCCGCCGCCGGCACCGTCGACGAGGCCCTGCGCCATTGGGTCACTTGGATCGACC
>JAUUZX010000277.1 GCA_030592025.1 bacterium
AGTTCGTCAGGCTGGCGTCCCCCTCGACGACGGCGAGGATCTGGCCCGCTTTGACCTGGTCGCCGATGTGGGCGCGCACCTCGCGCACGATCCCCTCATAGCGGGGGACGATGTGGGCGACGCGGTCGGCGTTGGGGTGCACCTCGCCCGGCAGGGTGCGGTGCTGACGCAGGACACCCGGTCCGGCGACGGCGGTTTCGATCCCGAACTCGGCGCGGGTGTCGGGGTCGAGCACGACGAGGTCGACGTGTTTGGTCTCCTCGACGGCGTGATCGTCCTGATCATGGTCGTCCTGGGCGAAGACCGGCAGGGCGGTCAGGGCCAGGATGGCCAGCAGGATGAGAATGCGAGCTGTCATGGGCGTTCCTCCGTTGCCTGGGCCGGGACGGCCGCGGGGTTTCCGAGCAGCGCCGCCAGATCGGCGGCGGCGAGGTGGTGACGGGCGAGTGCGTCCACGTGGGCGAGTTGCCACTCGGCCCATGTGCGACGCACGGCCAGCACGTCGGTCAGGGAGTAGCCGCCCTGGGAATAGGCGCGCCGGGCCTCGGTCATGGCCGTAGCGGCGGCGGGTAGCATGTCGCGGCGGATCGCCAGGATGTCGGCCTGACTCGTGCCCAGGCGGGACCAGGCATCGCTGAGGTCGCTCTTCAGGTCGGTGGTGGCCGCCCGTGCCGCGGCCTCGAGGCGGGCGACGTCGGCGGCGGCGGCGCGCCGGGCGCCCTTCCCCTGGTCGCGAACGGTCAGGGGCAGGCCCACCGAGAAGACGAAGGCGTTGTCGTCGCTTCCCCGGAAGTGGCGCACACCCGCGGCCGTGGTCACGTTCACCGTGCCGAGGCTGCGGGCCAGGTCCGTGACGGCCCGGGCGTGGGCGATGTCGGTAGCGGCCGTGCGGGCGGTAGGGCTCGTGTCCAGACCGGCCAGGATCTCCTGCCAGTCGGGGACCGGGACGATGGCGTCGAGATCGCCGCTCAGCCCGGCGAAGGTTCCGTGGTCGTCGTTCCAGAGAGCACCGAGACGAATCCGCGCCGCCTGCCACTCCTGCTGTGCCCGTTCGCGGTCGCGCCGCGCGGCGAACCAGGCGAGACGCACCCGCTGGGCGGCGATGCGATTCTCGGCGCCGGCGGCCACCCGGCGGTCGACGGCGATGCGGTCCTGCTCCGCGACCAGGGCCAGGGTGTCGGCCAGGGCGATGTGTCGTCGGGCGACCAGGACCTCGATGAAGCTCCGGGCCAGGTCGGCGCGCAGGTCGAGGCGGGCCAGGTCCGCGGCGTTGCGGCTGGCGGCGAGACCTGCCCGGGCCACCGCGCGACGGCTGTCGGCCTTGCCGCCCCGTTCCCAGGTCTGGGACAGGGCCAGGGTGAGGTCGGCCTCCCCCAAGCCGCCGAATTCGCCGCTGCCGCCGAAGTTCTCGGTCTCGAACACCAGCTCGGGGTTGAGACCGCGGCCGGATTGCTCCAGGTCGGCCGCGCGGGCCTCCAGGTCGGCCGCGGACACGGCCAGGGTGGGGTGCTCGCCGAGCAGGAGCTGCCAGGCGTCAGCGAAGGTCAGGACCTCCGCGGCCAAGCCGTTCCCGCTCATGCCAAGGGCCAGGACCAGCGCCGCGGCAAGTTGTCGATTCCTCGTCATCCGAATCTCCTCCGTCACTGGTGCCATGGGGCGAGGGCCGAATCGTGGACAGACGTCGGCCTCGTCGTCGATAGCGGTCGCGTGGGGGAGCTAGCAGAGCAGGGGCAGGGCCGAGGCGGATCGGGAGAGGGGGACGGCCTGCCGGGGGGCGGGGGGGAACAAGGCGGTGACGTCATGCCCGGCGAGGATCGACCCGGCGGGCAGAGCGGCCGGTGTCGAAGCCTGGAGCCTGGGCGGGTCATCGTCGATGCGTTTGGTCAGCAGAGGAAGAGCATCCCGGTTGCACGGATCGCTCTGGCAGGTGTCTTCGTGGTGGTCGGCCTCGTGGTGGGGTCCGTCCGGCGCGCAGCAGTGGGCAAGCACGCCGCCGCTGCAGAACGAGGGCGCCGCGACCAGCGTCAGGAACGCGATGAGCAGGATGATGCCGGACCAAGGTTTCATGTCCCTCAAGATCGTGCTGTGGCCCGAATGATGCAAGTGCATCCTCAGACCGGATCTCCCCGATCCCTTATCGGGAAGGATCCTCATCCGGGAGGCAGCCATGAGAACCATAGCACTGTTTACGACACTTGCTCTTTTGCTTGCAACGCCCGCCTACGCGCAACTTACGGAAATCATGAGTCTGGACGGGCGTGCGGACTGCAACGACTGGAGCGCCGACGCCGAGGTCCATTTCCGGGACGGCGCCATGATGATGCGCCTCGAATACGCCGTCGTGCTGGCTGACGCGGACGGAGCCGTGGTCGACCGTGTGGATTTTTCCGATTGGATCGAATTCGAGGCCGGGGCGACCATCACCATGAGCTGGGACGGTGTCTGGGCGCAGGAGGCCGACGACGGCTGGCAGGTGTTGGGTCATTTCGACCTGATCGAGGTCGGACCCGACCTCATGAACCACAGCATCGCCCAATTCACGACGACCCTCGCCTGCGCCGAGTTCGTCGATCCGGACGCCCCCCTGTGCGTCTACCCGGCCGGTTGGTACCGGGCCCACCCCGACGCGTGGCCCGCCCGGACCCTGGACCTCGCCGGTGAGACCCTGACCGAGGAGCACATCGCGCAGCTCCTGCGGCGCCAGCCCCGGGGCATCCTGCCGGTGATGGTGGCCAAGCAGGTCATCGCGGCCAAGTTCAATCTCCTGAAGAACCCCCAGGCCGACATGCCCGGCGCCATCGCGGAAGCCGACGCCTGGCTGACCGTCAACTCTCCCTTCGTGCGGGGCGGCCGCAACCGGGGATCGTCGAGCATGTGGCGGGACGAGATCCCCACGGTGCGGGCGCTGCTCCAGCCGTTGCAGACCTTCAATGGCGCCGGGTGCGCCGATCTGCCCCTCGCTGTTGCTGAAGCCGATCTGGGCGACATGCCGGAGACCCTCGACAAGGCGTTCGACAGCATGTTCGAGACGGAGGCGGTGTCCTTCGGCAGCCTGAAGGCCCAGTACCGTTAGAGCGTGGTTCAGCCGTCGACCTGGTCGTCGAGGATCTTCCGTGCCGCGTCGAGGTCCGTCGCCGGCACCAGCAACTCGACGGGACCGGTGATGGGGTTCACCACGACCAGGCGTCCGAAGCCGAACAGATCCTGGATCTGCTCACCCCGGGCCAGGTAGGGGATGCCGGCCACGTCGAGCATGCTCTCGACGACCAGCAACTCGGACTCGCTGCGGGTCACGAGGAGGATGGCCAGTTCCATGTTGGGATCGGGTTCGCGCTTCACGGGGCCCCCTTCCGGTGGGGTCAACAGATCCGCGGCAGCTGTTCTCCCACGGGCATGTCGACGATGCGTTCGGCGCCCAGACCCGTCTTGAGGGTCACGCGCCCCGGGTGTTCGGCCACTACGCGTCCGATAATGACGGCATCGCGCCCCTCGGCGCAACCCTTCATGGCGGTGACGACGTCCACGGCTGCCTCGCCGGGCACTACCGCGATGAGCTTGCCCTCGTTGGCCACGTAAAGTGGATCGATGCCCAGGATCTCGCAGGCGCCCATGACGTCCGGACGCACGGGCAACGCCGCCTCGTCCAGCTTGATGCCCACCCGCGCCGCCGCCGCGAACTCGTTGAGGGTGGTGGCCGCGCCGCCCCGGGTCGGGTCGCGCAGGGCCCTCACCTCGGGGCATACGTCCAGCATGCGCCGGATGAGACCGTTCAGGGCGCAGGTGTCGCTGGTCACCGTCGACTGGAAGCTCAGCCCCTCGCGCACGGTCATGACGGCCATGCCGTGGTCGGCCAGGGTGCCCGAGAGGATCACCGCGTCCCCCGGCACGATACGGTCGGCGCCCAGGCGCAGCCCCTCGGGGACGACGCCGATCCCCGATGTGTTGATGAAGATCCGGTCCGCCGACCCGCGGTTCACCACCTTGGTGTCGCCGGTCACGATGCG
>JAUUZX010000177.1 GCA_030592025.1 bacterium
CGCGGTGGGCGATGTGGACGGCGACGGCTGGTCCGAGATCGTGCTGGGTGCCGATGAGGTCTACGTCTGGAACCACGACGGCACCGAACTCTTCGACGGTGATAGCAACAGCCAGTCGTTGGGGCCGATCACCAATCTGAAAACCTCTTTCGAGCCGGCCGGCATCGTGCTGGCCCATCTCGATGATCAATCGGGCATGGAGATCATCGCCAGCGAGCACGGCGACGGTTTCGCGCGGATCCACGTCATGGGCGCCGACGGGATCGATCTGCCCGGCTGGCCCAAGTCCACCTACGGCCTGCCCGGTACCGACTGGAACTGGGCGACCCCGGCGGCGGGGGACATCGACGGCGACGGTGAGCCCGAGATCGTCGTGGCCACCCTCAACGGTCGCATCTGGGCCTGGCATGCCGATGGTACCGAGGTGCGCGACGGGGACGCGAACCCCGCCACCGACGGTGTTTTCTACTACCGGCCGGGAGCGGACTGGGAGTGGAGCATGGGTGGTCCCGCCCTGTGCGATCTCGATGGCGACGGCGCCAAGGATGTCATCTTCGGCACGAAGAGCGATTCCTCGGGCCTGAAGCGTCTCTTCGCCGTCAGGTACGACGGTACGGACCTGCCGGGATTCCCCATCACGACGGCGGGGCCGGTCGCCTGTCATCCCGCCATCGGGGACATCGACAATGACGGCACGATGGAGATCGCCTTCTTCACGACCTGGAACTCGGTGTACATCATCAATCACGATGGGACGAACTACCCCGGTTTCCCGACGGGGGTCGGGCTGAGTTTCTCGATCGACTACATCTCGAGCCCGGCTCTCGGTGACATGGATGGTGACGGAGAGCTTGAACTCATCCTGGTGGCGAATGATTCGTCGGCGGCGAACGTCGGCAAGCTGTCGCATATGCTCATCCTCGATACGGATGTCGCCGGTGGCACCTCGGGCGACATCATGGCCGGCTGGCCCGTGGCTCTGCCCGGCAGCTCCGAAGGCAGCCCGGTCCTGGGCGATATCAACGGTGACGGCGTCATCGACATCGTCCACGGCATCGGCGGTGGGTCGCCGAGTTCGCCCAACAACCTCTACGCCTTCTCGGCGGACGGGACGCCGCTGGCCGGTTTCCCCATCACCCTCAACGGCCCGCTCATGGCTTCGGCCACGATCACGGATATTGATCGGGATCAGGACGTGGACATCGTCTACGGCAGCCGGGACCTCATGCTGCACGTGTGGGACATGCCCTTCGCGTACGACCGTCTGACCACGCCGTGGCCGACCTTCCAGGGGGACGCCCAGCGCACGGGCGTGATCTTCCCCATGGCCCTGGTCGGTGTGGGCGATCCGGCGGACGTACCGCCGGCGGGCATGGAAGTGGGCCGGGCCTACCCGAACCCGTTCAACCCGTCGACGTCGGTGAGGCTCTACATGCCCAGCAAGGGCGACCTGCACCTCGAGGTCTACAACCTCCAGGGGCGGAAGGTGCGGATGCTCTACGGTGGCCAGCTCGATGCGGGTTGGCACACCATGGTGTGGGATGGCCGCGACGACGGGGGCCGCCTCCAGGCGAGCGGCATGTACTTCATGCGCGCGGCCAGCGACCAGGTGGTCTCGGTGCAGAAGATGTCGCTGGTCAAGTGACGTCGGTTGACGGCGGATGACCTGCCGTCTAGTCTGATGCAGGGCGCGGTCCAACGCGGGCCGCGCCCTTGCGTTTGTACCCGGACGCCCATCAGAAGCCATCTTGACCAACAGGGGAGACGAGATGTCCGTGCCGAAGTTCCTCCTGCACGGCGCCGTCGTCGCGATGCTGGCGGCGGCCGTGTTCGCCAGTGGTTGCGGAGAGACTGACGACCGGAGCGTCGGGTCCGGGACCACCGGACGCGACGGGGGCACGGCCGTTGTGGCCCTCTCCGGGGAGCCGGACGTTCTCAACCCCCTCATCCGGACCACCAGCACCTCGGGTCGGATCCTGGCCAGCCTGGGCGTCACCGTCATGGACGTGGGGGTTGATCTGGACTGGGAGCCCATCATTGCCCGGACCTGGAAAATGGCGGCGGACAGCCTGTCACTCACGTTTCACCTGCGGCCCTGGTGGTGGGAGGACGGCGAGCCGTTGACGGCTCATGACGTGGCCATGAGTTTTTCCCTCTACAAGGACCGCAGTGTGGCCAGCCCCCAGCGCGGGTTTTTTGCCGACGTGGACACCGCCGTGGCTCTCGACGACTCCACCCTGCGGTACGATTTCCTCCGCCCGCTGCCGGACCCCTTCACGCGCACCTACCACAACATCCTGCCCCGGCACGTGGTGGGAGGGCTGGATCCGGCCGCCGTGGGGTCGTGGCCGTACAACAGCCGCCCGCTGTCCTCGGGCGGCTTCGTCCTCGAGCGCTGGGACCGAAACCGGCAGGTCGTCCTTGTGCGGAACCCCCGCTACCCGGGAGTGCGGCCACATCTGGACCGGGTCGTCTTCCGGGTGCTGCCCGAGATCGAGACGCGGTTGCTTGCTCTCGAGACCGGTGAGGTGGACATGGTCGACGGCATCCCGCCCACGGCAGCGGGGCGGTTGGCGGAATCCGGGCGCGTGCGGATCGTGGGGACCAGCGGTCGCCAGATCTATTACCTCCAGTGGAATTGCGCCCGCCCCTCGTTCGCCGACGCCGCCACCCGGCGCGCCCTGGGCCTGGCCCTCGATCGGGAGCGCATGATCACTTCCCTGCTCGGAGGTTATGGTCGACCGGCTGCTAGCCCCGTCGCTCCTGCCGCCTGGAATCATCACCGGAATCTTGTGCCCGCCGGGACCGACCCCGAGGCGGCTGCCGCGCTCCTGACGGAGGCCGGCTGGCGGGACACCGACGGTGACGGGGTGCTCGAACGTGACGGCGTTCCGCTGAAAGTGGAGATCCTCACGAAGCAGGGGGACCCGGTGCGGGAGCAGGGGGCCGTGATCCTGCGCGAGAATCTGCGGCGGGTCGGCGCGGCCGTTACCGTGCGTGTCCTGGAGCTGGGCACGGCTCTCGATCGCCTGAATTCAGGGTCCTACGACGCCTACTTCGGCCTGCTGAACCTCAACGTCTACGGTGACCCGTCGCCCTGGGTGCACTCCCGGTCGACGGATCGTCTCAACAAGGGGCGTTACGCCAACGCCGAGGTCGATTCGCTGCTCGATCTCGCCCTCGGTATGTACGACCGTGAAGATGCCCTGCCGGTGTGGGAGAGGATCCAGGAGGCCCTGGTCGTGGACCCGCCGACGGCCTACCTTTTCTACCCGGATGTGTTGGTGGGCGTGGGCCCCCGCCTGAGGGATGTGCGGCCCCACCTCCTGTCGCCCTTCAACAATCTCAGCGAGTGGTGGATCCCCGAGGCCGAGCGACGTTACGCGAGTGGTCGCTGAGTATTGTCGTGCATCGATTATCGCCGTAGATTGACATCATGAAACGCACAAACATGACACTTCCGACGCGGCTGGCGTTCGTGACCCTATGGGTATGCACCATTGCCTTGGCCGCTTGTGGTTCGGACTCGGGACCGGCGCAGCCCGCGGCGGAGATCATCGTGTCCTTTCGCCCCGCCAGCGACATCCTTCACTTCGTGGTGGGGGAGAGCGAGACCCTGTGGGTCGAGGTGGAGGGGACGACCGAATACACGGTGGCCTGGACGCGGGGCGGGGTGGCCGGGGGGACCTCCGACACCTACGAGTTGGCGGCGGACGAGGTGGGTGTCGACACGGTGGCTGTCGCCGTCGTGGCCGGCGGCAAGGAGCAGGCACGGCTGTGGCGCGTCGAGGTGACCCCCGACGAGTCGAAGCTGCCGCGGGAGGTGGCGGACCTCAATGTCATCCACGGTGCTGAACCGGCCGAGGTCGTGGTGACCTGGTTCCGCTCGACGGCCACGGCTTTCCCGCTGGTCTCCTACGACGTCGCCGTCAGTTACGATGAGCGGATCACCGACGACAACTGGGACGCCTCCATGGTGGCGGTGACGGTGCCCCACGACGCGGGCGTTCTTCGCTTGAACCAACTCCTGACGGAAGCCGACGACGATATCCGCCCCGGGCAGGAGGCGTGGTTCGCGGTACGGGCGCGGGACGACCACGGGCAGCTCTCCCCGGTGGGCGGCTCGTTCCGGTTGGTCATCAGCTACGCCTGGTACCTCGACGTCCACGTCCAGGACGACGCGGGCCGGGGGCTGCCCTCGATCATCCTGCTCTACGGGGATGGCGAGCGTCAGAACACGGACGCCGCCGGCGACAGCCGGATCGGACCCCTGCGCAGCATCGATGAGGTGGCGGTCTCCACGAACGCCTCCAACGGGGAGCCGGGCGAACCGCCGCCGTGGTACTACAACTTCAACGCCGCGCCCCGGGGCGTTGATGACGGTCCGCTGATCATCACCATCGTGGAGAAGTACGAACTGGACCTGGAAGTCTGCGGCGAGACGCCAAGCTATCTTGATTTCATGGGTTACCTCCAGTGGATGACCTACACCGAAGAGGAACGCGTCGACCGACCGAATCGTTACCTCCTGAGGTGGGACCATTACCCGGTGGCCGTCCATTTTGCGCCGTTTGATACCGTGGGTGTGGAGTTGTCCGACCTGGCGCGGGCTGCGATGGCCATCTGGAATGATGCCTTGGGGCAGGAGGTCCTGGTGGAGACGACCAGCGAGGCGGAGGCTGACATCCTCTGCGTCTTCGACACGACGCTGGGCCCGTTCATCGCGGGTCGCGTGTCATCGCTGGTGCCCGGTGGCTGGTTGCCGGACGCCACGCCCGAGGTGCTCCTCCTGGCACTTGACCCCTACGACGCCTTCGTGCTGGACGAGTTGCGGGAGATCATCGTGACCGAGGTGACGCTCCACGAGTTCGGCCACACCCTCGGTCTCTACAACCACTCCTGCCTGTCGGGGAAGGGGAACCTCATGGATGCCGGCGGGGCCGCAGGGAGTCTCGCCGAGGGGCCGGACAACGCCATTCACGCCACGGAGTGGCGCGCCGTGCGAGCGATCATGAACCTGCCGGCGGGCGTCGACATGGCGGCCTTCGAGAGGCAGTGACGAACCTTGATGCATGTTGACGGTAATATTTATC
>JAUUZX010000267.1 GCA_030592025.1 bacterium
ATCGAGGGCTGCGTCCAGCAACTCGCCGGCCTCGTCCATGAGGAAACGGGAGGCGCTGACCAGGTCCTGTTTGCGGTCCCAGGGGCAGCCACCGGGCGCGCGCAGGGTGCGGATCGTCGCGAGGAGGTCGTCGAAGGGGGAGGCCATGGTCGTCCTTTCGGGGCGTCGTCGGCATGGGTGGGCGCTTCGGGGTTCGCGCCCCGAGGATAGTGGGAGGATAGGGGGAAGGGTAATGGGAATTGGCCCGCGCCGAAACCTTCGGTTATCATGGATCGGTTTCCTGGCCACCAACTTCCTGGCCACCAACGCGGGGAAGGATGGATCGTGGACGACAGCATTCGCATCAAGGGCGCACGGCAGCACAACCTGCGCAACATCGACGTCGATTTTCCCCGGAACGTGCTGACCGTCGTGTCGGGACTGTCGGGGTCGGGCAAGTCGTCCCTGGTCTTCGACACCCTCTACGCCGAGGGCCAGCGCAGCTACGTCGAGTCCCTCAGCACCTACGCCCGCCAGTTCCTGGCCCGCCTGCCCAAGCCGGACGTGGACTGGATCGACGGCATCAGCCCTGCCATCGCCATCGAGCAGCGCAACGCCGTGACCAGCGGCCGCTCCACCGTCGGCACGGTCACCGAGATCAACGACTACCTGCGGGTGCTGTGGTCCCGGGTGGGCAAGGTCGTCTGCCCGGACTGCGCGGTCGACGTCGGGCGTGACACCCCCGAGTCGATCTGGCGCGCCGTGCGCAAGGAGCGTCCCGAGGGCGATGCCCTGCTCGTGGTGTACCCGCTGCCCCTGCCCGACGACGGCGCCGCCCCCGGCTGGTGGGAGTCCCTGCTGGCCCAGGGCTTCCAGCGGGTGGTGCTCGGCGGGGAGATCGTGCGCCTGGACGACACGGACATGGAGGCCCGTCCCCTGCCCGCAGCTGGCGAGCGCGTCGACGTGGTCGTCGACAGGCTCAAGCTCAACACCCGGGCCCGCGCCCGCTTCATCGAGGCGGTGGAGCTGGCCCTGGAGCAGACCGGCGGCCTCGTCGCCCTGCGCGACGCGAGCGGGGACTGGCGCACCGACTTCGCCAGCGACCTGCGTTGCAACGATTGCGGCCGCGTTTTTCCCGAGCCGACGCCGCGCCTGTTCTCGTTCAATTCCCCCGAGGGTGCGTGCCCCGCCTGCAACGGCTTCGGCAACCGGCTCGAGTTCGACGAGGACAAGGTCGTGCCCGACCCGGGCCTCACCCTGCGGGACGGCGCGGTCAAGCCCTGGAGCACCGAGAGTTTCAGCCGCGACCTCACGGCCCTGCTCCGTTTCTGCGCGCGGAAGAAGATCCCCGTCGGCCAACCCTTCGCGAAGCTCCCGCGCAAGCAGCAGCTCCTGGTCCTGGACGGGAGCGATCGCGGCTACCCGGGGGTCATCCCCTGGCTGGAAACCATGCGCAAGGAGATGAAACGCGGTCACCACCGCTTCTTCACGCGGCGCTTCATGGGGGACACCCTGTGCCGGGCCTGCGGGGGCAGCCGCCTGCGTTCCGAGGCGCTGGCCGTGCGGGTGAAGAACATGGACCTGGGCACCATCGGCGCCTTCTCGGTGGAAGAGGCCCACCGCAGACTGGGTTCCCTGCGCCTGAGCCAACGGGCCAGGGAGGCTGCCGGGGAGGTGCACGAGGAGGTCATGAACCGTCTCGACTTCCTGCAGCGGGTGGGGCTGGGTTACCTGACCCTGGACCGTCTCACGCGCACCCTTTCGGGGGGCGAGGCTCAGCGCATCCACCTGGCCAACGCGCTGGGTTCGCGCCTGGTCGACACCCTCTACGTGCTGGACGAACCCACCTGCGGACTCCATGCGGCGGACGTGGAGCGGCTGGTGGGCACGTTGCGCAACCTGGTCGAAGGCGGCAACACGGTCGTCGTCGTGGAGCACGATCTGGATGTGCTGCGGGCAGCCGAGCATTTCATCGAGCTCGGTCCGGGGGCGGGCACCCACGGCGGGGGGCTCGTGTACCAGGGACCGCTGGCCGACCTCATTGCCAAGGGCGACACCCTGACCGCCCGTCATCTGCGGGGTGAGGTCACCGCCGGCGACCGGCGCAGCCGTCGGCCCCGGCCCGAACGCTGGCTCACGGTCAAGGGGGCGCGGCAGCACAACCTCCGAAACATCGACGTGCGTGTGCCCCTGGAGCGGTTCGTCGCCCTGACGGGCCTCTCGGGATCGGGCAAGAGCACCCTCATGAACGGTTGCCTCCACGACGGGCTGACGGCCAAGGCCGTGGGGGGCGAAGGGCGGGCGTTCCCCTTCTCGTCGTTGCAGGGGATCCACGGCGTGGCGCGGGTCGTGCGGGTGGACCAGGCCCCCATCGGCAGGAGCAGCCGCTCGAACCCGGCCACCTACCTGCAGATCCTCGCGCCCATCCGCGATCTTTTTGCCGGCACCAGGGACGCCCTGGCCCGGGGGTTCGCTCCCGGACGCTTCAGCTTCAACACCGCCGGCGGGCGCTGCGCCAACTGCCAGGGGGTGGGGTACCATCGGGTCGAGATGCAGTTCATGGCCGACATCTCCGTCCCCTGCGAGGAATGCCGGGGGCAGCGCTTCAACGCCACGACCCTCGAGGTCCGCTACAAGGGGTTGAACATCGCCCAGGTGCTCGAGATGACCGTGGAGGACGCCCTGGCCTTCTTCGGCGACCACTCGGCGGTGAGCCAACGCCTGTGGCTGCTCAAACGGGTGGGGCTCGGCTACCTGACCCTGGGCCAGCCGGCCAACACCCTGTCCGGCGGCGAGAGCCAGCGTCTCAAGGTGGCCCGGGAGTTGGCGGCTCCGGGGTCCAAGGGCAACCTGTACCTGCTTGACGAGCCCACCACGGGCCTCCACGCCGAAGACGTGCGGGCCCTGGTCAAGGTGCTCCACGAACTCGTGGACCGGGGCCATTCCGTTGTCGTCATCGAGCACAACCTCGACCTGCTGGCCCAGGCGGACTGGATCATCGACCTGGGGCCGGGGGGTGGGCGCCACGGCGGCCGCGTCGTGGCCCAGGGCACCCCCGCCGACATCGTGGCCGTCAAGGCCTCCCTCACGGGCCGCCACCTGGCCGGTCGCGGCGTGGGCTGACCCCGCATTCTGGCACACCCCTTGCAAAACATGGATCAACGGCTGCCGAGAGTTTGGCTGACCAGTCCCAACATCCTGTCGGACAAGGGATTGACAATGACCTCGCGCTGCCGGATCGCCTGACCGGGAAGGAAATGCCACCGCGGGTGCGGCAAGGAACGCTCAACCCGATGACCGGATGGTCGAACATGTCCCGGGAAGCAGTTATCTTTGGCGGTAGGAGTGGAGGCTTGGTTATGGATCGCAAGCTGCGTGTGCTGGTCGTCGACGACGAACCGGACATCCTCGAGACCCTCGAGTTCAGCCTGACACGACGGGGCTTCGACGTCGACAAGGCCGCCGACGGCCTGGAGGGCCTCGACAAGGCCAAGCGCACTCCGCCGGATTTCATGATCCTGGACGTCATGCTGCCGGGGTGCAACGGCTACGAGGTCAGCCGCCTGCTCAAGGAGTGGATGGACAACGACCCCCATGCCACGGCCTTCCCCATCATGCTGCTGACCGCGCGCAAGGTGGACTCCCGGGAGCGTGAGAAGTTCGTGGCCACCTGGTCCCGGGCGGACGCCTGCTTCTACAAGCCCTTCGAGATGGACGAGATCGTCGGTTCGATCCACGAACTCGTGTCCGTCCCCGTGGCCTGATCCCCTATCGGAAAGCAACCGGATCGCTTGACAACGACGGGGCGGCGATGCTTTATTCCCGTTCCCCGGCAGCGCCGGGGTACGATTGGGGCCTGGGTAGCTCAGCTGGTAGAGCACCGCACTGAAAATGCGGGTGTCGGTGGTTCAAGTCCGCCCCCAGGCACCATCCCCTATTGATGCGCGGGAGCTGGTGTAGCTCAGCTGGTAGAGCAGCTCACTCGTAATGAGCAGGTCTGCGGTTCGAGTCCGCACACCAGCTCCAGCCATCATTCGTCCACCCGCCTCCGTGCGGGTTGTTTTTTTGGCCCATCCGTTTCGCGCCCCGCCGTTTCCTGCTATCGTGGGGGCCGAGGTGGAGGCGCCGGAACGTCCGGCTCCCTGCGCCCGGTCGGCGTGCGCCCTGTGGAGGAGGAACAGCTTGCCC
>JAUUZX010000033.1 GCA_030592025.1 bacterium
CGTCGATGACCACGGCCATGTGGATGTGCTTGGCCCGGAACTCGTCCAGCACCCCGTCGAGTTTCTTGCTCTCGGGGATGAAGTAGGCATCGCGGGCCAGGGAGCCCAGGGTCGCGCCCCCGGTGAAACCGTCGCCCGCAACGAGCTTGAGCAGGTCCTTCACGTAGAGGATGCCGACGATCTTGTCCATGCTTCCCCGGTAGACGGGGATCCGCGAGTGCCCGCTCTCGACCACCTCGGCCAGGCTCGTCGCGGCGTCGGCTTCGCCGTCCAGCGCCACCATGTCGATGCGCGGGATCATGATCTCGCGCACGGCCCGGTCGTGGAAGGCGAAGATGGACTGGATCATCTCCCTCTCGTCCTCGTCCAGGGTCGCGTCCCCTCCCTCTTCGGAAATGAGGTGGCGAATCTCCCCGGCCGAGAGATGGGGCTGGGCTTCGGCCGCCCACAGGGTGTCGTCGAGGCGGTCCATGATGGCCAGCAGCAGGGCCGCCCAGGGCCGCAGGAGCCAGTGGAACGGGTAAGCCATCGTGCCGACCAGCCGGCCGTAGCCCACGGCCATCCCCGCGGCCAGCATCTTGAAGACGACACCGCCCAGGCTCCAGACCAGCACCGCCGACACGGCGTACACCGCGTAGAACTTGAGGTCCCCGCCCCCGGTCCACACCGACAGGAGGGCCCGCCCCCAGGCCAGGCAACCCAGCGCCGTCAGCAGCAGGTACTGCGTTCCGGCGGCCACCTGGAAACGGCGGGGGTGGTCCAGGTGCTCACACATGACCCGCCCCAGCACGGAACGCTCCACCAGCCCATGGCCGTGAAACCCGGTGATGCGATAGTGGGCCGTCACCAGACCACCCATGGACATGGCGCCCAACCAGGCGACCACCGCCACGATGAGATTCGTCAATGCTTCGAACGTGCCGGGTTCGGGACCTTCCATGGAACGCTCAACTCCTTCCCCGCAATGGGTGCTCCCAGTCCGCGCGGCCGAGGATGGCAGCCTCCGTGTCCTGCATGGCGACGAGCTCGGCGTCGGTGTCGTGTTGCCAGCCCAGAATGTGGAGCATGCCATGCACCACCAGCAGCGGCCATTCCAGATCCGGATCCCAGCCCCGCTCCCGGCAACGATCCAGCACGAAGGCCGGCGCCAGGACGACCTCGCCGACGGATGCCTCCTGCGAGGCCATGACCTCCGCCGGAACCCACAGATCCCGTGCCGCGGCTCCTTCGCCTGTCGCCAACGTCGGCACTCCCCAGCCCTCCTCCTCGAGGTACGAGAAGGACAGCACATCTGTCACCTCGTCGGCGCCCCGCCATTGGCCGTTCAATTCCGTCATGGCCCGATCATCGATCAGGACCACGTCCAGGCACCATCCCGACGCTCCCAACTCCCCGGCCAGGGCCGACAGTCGGGGCCAGATCGCCGCACCGCCATCCCAGGGATCGGGCGCCGCCACCACGGTGCGCCGTTCCACGAGATTCAGCTTCACGTCCGCGCCTGCCTGTCGCCGCGCCGCTCACTCCCCCGCTCCTGATCCCGATCACGCTGACCCGGGTAGACGATGCGCGAGTGGTGGATGCCCACGAGCAGCGGGATGAAGGCCTCCCGGATACGCGCCAGGTCGCTCAACGTCAGGCGCGACTGGTCCATCTCGCCACTGAGCACGCGCTTGTCGATGATCTGCTTCGTCACCTCGCGGATGCGCCCGGGGGTCGGCTTGGCGAGGGAGCGCGTGGCCGCCTCCACCGCGTCGGCCAGCATGAGGATGGCGGTCTCCCGCGATTGGGGCTTGGGCCCCGGATAGCGGAAGTCGTCCACCTTGACGGTCTCGTTGCCGTCGCCCTCGAGGGCCTTGTGGTAGAAGTACTCCATCACCATGGTCCCGTGGTGCTCGGGGATGAAGTCGATGATCGCCTGGGGCAGCCGCCATTTTCGCCCCAACTCGATCCCCTCCTTGACGTGGGCCGCGATGACCAGGGCGCTCATGCTGGGGCTGAGTTCGTCGTGCTTGTTGAAGTCGGGCCGCTGGTTCTCCACGTAGTACTCGGGCTTCTGCATCTTGCCGATGTCGTGGAAGAGAGCCCCGACACGGGTGAGCAGGGCGTTGGCGTCGATGGCCCGCGCGGCGTGCTCGGCGAGCTGGCCGACGACCTGGCTGTGATGGTAGGTGCCCTGGGCCTCGAGGGCCATGCGCTGCAGGAGCGGGTGGTTCAGGTCCGACAGCTCAAGCAGCGTCAGGTCCGAGCACACGCCCACCGGGGGCTCGACCACCGGCAGCAGGAAAAGGCCGAAGGCCACGGTCAGCACCGGGACGAAAAGGCCCACCAAGTAGATGTTGCCCCCGTGCCCACCGGCATCCAGTCCGGAGAACTGCCGCATGAGGATCAGGAACAGGGAGAGCGTCGTCAGCAGGACGATCGTCTGGTAGAACTGGCTGCGCTTCTGGATGCGCCGCACCGAGACGACCGTCGCCGTGCCCATGACGAACCAGACGAACACGTGCCACGCCCCCACGTCCGGCAGCAGGGCCAGCAGGGACAGGGCGAGCATCGTCGAGATGTACCCGACCTGATCCCGGAACAGCACCGTCGACAGCAGCGCCAGCAGGACCACGGGCACCGCCATGGGCCCCAGCACCGGTCGGTTCAGCACGAACGCCGCCCCCCCGAGGAAGGCAGCCAGGATCACGGTCTGCGCCAGCATCGAACGCAGGCGACGCAACTCGCCGGGCACGTGGATCCGGCCCAGCCAGCCGAAGAGTGCGAGGGTGAGGGCCACCAGGAGGGTCCGCGCCAGGTAACGGGACCAACGGCCGTCGCTGTTCGCCCCTCCCTGGGCCTGCAACAACGAGGCGAGTTCGTCCAGGAACATTGCCTGCTGCTCCGTGACGCGCACCCCCTGGGCGACGATGCGCTCACCGCGGATGAACTCCCGCTTGGCCGGCACCGACTGGCGCGCGGTCTCCTGCCGCTGTTGGGTTTCCTGAGGATCGTAGACGAGGTTGGGCGTGACGAAGTGCCGCATGACCGACGCCGCCTCCACCGCCTCGACCGGTGATAGCCCGACACCGCGCAGGGCGGCCGTCAGGCGGGTCTCCAAATCGGCCTGGTGCACCACCCGCGCCACCTCACGCAGGCTCTCGGAACGAGGCGTGGCCACCACGACCCGGTCGTAACGGCCCGGCGGCAACATGTCGACCACCCCGCCCCGCAGCACCTCGCGCCAGGCCCGGGTGAGGCGTGGGACGAGGGAATCCGGTTCGTCGCTGCGCAGCAGGCGGCGGAGGTCCTCCGCCGTCACTGCGGGGAACTGCAGGGCCAGGAACCCCGCCCGGTCATCCAGGCTCATCGTGTCGACACGGGCCAGATCCAGGGCGTCCAGCCAGATTTCCATGCGCGCCTCGCGCTCCGGCCGTTCCGCCTCGCTCAGGGCCCGCAGGACAGGAGGCTCGACCACCACCCGTTCGAGACGTCGCACCTGGACCTCACGCTGCAACAGGGGCGCCTCGAAAGAGAAGGGGGCGCGGATGGGGCGGTCGGCGATCTCGCCCAGGCGAGGAAAATCGGTCTGGAGCCGGGGCACCGGCGGGAAGAGCACGAGGTGCAGGACGAGCACGAGGGCGCCCAGGCCGATCACCCACCAGACGAGGGGATCGTAGCCGGCGGCCTCGGCCGAACTCGATTTGGAGGTCCCGGACTTCGACGCCCCGGACTTGCTGCTCCCGGACTTGCCGCTCCCGGATTTGGTCGTCCCGGATTTGCCCCCGCCCGCCACCGACGTCCGCGTCTCCCGCGGGGATCGCTCGCGTGCCAGGAAATTCCGGATCTGCAGCCACCACATGGCCATCTCGCCGTCCTTCCGTCCTTGCGGGTCGCCGTCAGCTGCGGTTGCGGTCCGCGTCGTGGCTGTCGAAGGCCTCCACGATGCGACGGACCAGGGGATGCCGCATCACATCAGCGCCCCCCAACTCCACGAAGCCGATGCCCTCGGTATCCCGCAGGATCTCGCGCACGTGCACCAGACCCGACGCCGAGCCGTCAGCCAAATCGATCTGGGTGACGTCCCCCGTGACCACGGCCTTGGACTCGAAGCCCAGGCGGGTGAGGAACATCTTCATCTGACCCACGGTCGTGTTCTGGGCCTCGTCCAGAATCACGAACGCGTTGTTGAGGGTGCGCCCCCGCATGTAGGCCAGGGGCGAAGCCTCGATGACGCCGCTGGACATGTACTGGGCGATGCGTCCGGCGCCGGTGATGTCGGACAGGGCATCGTACAAGGGTCGCAGGTAGGGGCTGATCTTCTCTTGAAGGTCTCCCGGCAGGAAACCCAACTGTTCCCCGGCCTCGACCGCGGGTCGCACCAGGATGATGCGGTCCACCAGACCCCGCTTCAGATAGTCCATGGCCATGACCACGGCCAGGAAGGTCTTGCCGGTGCCCGCCGGTCCCACGGCGAAGACCAGGTCATGGCTCCGCACCGCGTCGATGTAGACCTGCTGGCCGGCGGACCTGGTGCGCACCGCCTTGCGGCTGCCACCCGCAAAGAACAGGGGCTCACCCCGGCCGTTCTCCTCCGGGGGCGCCGCGGGTTCCGGCGTCGCCGCGATCCCGTGACGCTCCCACAGGTAGCCCAGGGTAACGGCGTCGATGTGCTGCCCCTGGCGCGCACGGGAGATGAGGTCCTCGAGCAGGGACCGCGCCGTCTCCAGGCGTTCGGGATCGCAGCGCACGGTCAAGCGGTCGTGACGCAGACTGAGCCTCCCCGGGAGACGGTCCTCCAGGAATCGCAGGTTGGCATCCTGGGCACCGAGCAGGGCCAGGGGGTCGATTCCGGCCACGTCCAGCACGAGGCGCCCCTCACCGTCTGCTGTCTGGCGACGTTTCACGCACCCTCCCCGTCCGTATCCGCGGGCGGAGTGACAGCCAGATGGAGCTCCGCCAACTGGGCCTCGCTGATGGGGCCGGGGCTCCGGTCCAGGGGCGACGCCGCCAGGGTCGTCTTGGGGAAGGCGATGACCTCCCGCAGGGAGGGGCTCCCGGTGAGCAGCATGATGATGCGGTCGAGCCCGAGGGCGACGCCACCGTGGGGCGGCGCGCCGTAGCCGAGAGCGTCGAGGAAGAAGCCGAACTTCGACTCCCACTCCTGCTCCGGCATGCCCACGATGCGGAACACCCGCTCCTGCAGTTCGCGCTGGTGGATCCGGATGCTGCCGGACCCCAGTTCGACACCGTTGCAGACCAGGTCGTAGAGCTGGGCCCGCGCGGCGCCGGGGTCGTCCTCCAGGTGTTCCAGATCCTCCGGGCGCGGCTGGGTGAACATGTGGTGGCAGGCCGTCCAGCCCTGGTCGGTCTTTTCGAAAAGAGGGAAGTTGAGGACCCAGGCCAGGGCCCAGGCATCCTCGGGGATCCACCCCGCCCGTTCGGCCAGGGCCAGGCGCACCGCACCGAGACTCCCCACGGCGGTGGCCCAGGGGGCAGCCACGAACAGGAGAAGGTCGCCGGGTTGCGCGTCCACCCGTTGGCCGAGGGCGGCCTGGAAGTCGGCGCCGAGGAACTTGGCGATGCCGGTCTCGAAGCCCTCCTCGCCCACCTTGACCCGGGCCAGTCCGGCGGCGCCGTGCTTCTTCGCGACGGCCTCCATCTCGTCCACCTGCTTGCGGCTCCAGTCACCGAGGCTCTTGGCGTTCAGGCAGCGCACCGTGCCGCCCGTCTCGAGAGTCTTTTCGAAGACACCGAATCCGCAGCCCGGCACCAGATCGTCCACGTCGTGCAGCGGGTGCCCGAAGCGCAGGTCCGGCTTGTCCGAGCCATAGAGGTTCATGGCCTCGTCGTAGGAGATGCGCGGGAAGGGCGTCGTCAACTCGACACCCGTCGCCTCGCGGAAGATCGTCACCATCATCTCCTCGACGATGGCGTAGATCTCATGCTCTTCGACGAAGCTCATCTCCAGGTCGATCTGCGTGTGCTCCGGCTGGCGATCCTTGCGCAGGTCCTCGTCCCGCAGGCAGCGCGCGAGCTGGAAGTAGCGATCGACGCCGCTGGCCATGAGGATCTGCTTGTACAGCTGGGGCGACTGGGGCAGCGCGTAGAACTGCCCGTGGTGGATGCGGCTGGGCACGACGTAGTCCCGCGCGCCTTCCGGGGTCGTCTTGATGAGCAGGGGCGTCTCCACCTCGAGGAACTCCTGCTCCGTGAGGAACCTTCGCGCCGCCTGGGCCGCCCGGTGACGCACCTCCAGGTTCCGGATCATGACCGGGTGCCGCAGATGCAGGTAACGGTGCTTGAGGCGCAGCTCCTCGCTGGCCTCCAGGGCCTGGTCGACCTGGAACGGCAGGGGTGCGCAGGTGTTGAGGATCGTCAGCTCCGTCGCCACGACCTCCACGGCGCCCGTCGCCCGCTCCTCGTTGACCATGCCTTCGGGCCGAGGCCGCACCTTGCCGGTGATGCCGACAACGGACTCCAGCTTGACGTCCTTCCCCGTGGCCAGGGGCAAGCCGTCCTCGCACACCACCTGCACGATGCCGTAGCGATCACGCAGATCGATGAAGAGCACGCCGCCCATGTCGCGGATCTTGGCGGCCCAACCTGCGAGGCGGACCTCCTGGCCGATGAGGCCTTCCGTCACGCGGCCACAGTGGTGGGTCCGCTGTTGTGTGGTGTTCGCGTGGCTCAACCTTCCAGTACCTCCCGCACGGCCGCCAGCAGGGCGGTCCGCGCTATCGGCGTCTGCTCGCCGGTTTCCAGATCCTTGAGTTGCAGGGTGCCGGCGGCCATCTCGCTCTCGCCCACGACGAGCAGCACCCGCGCCCGGCGCAGGTGGGCCGTCTTGGCCTGGGCCTTGAGGGACCGCCCCGAAGTGTCCACGTCCACCCGGCAGAAGCCGCGCAGACGGTCGACCGAAGCCAATGCATAGCGTTCGGCGCCCGGGCCTGCGCAGGCCACCATGACGTCCACCGCCGACTGTCGGCTCCGCTGGGGATCGAACGGGTCGTCGTTCAGATGCAGCAAGGCCCGCTCGATGCCGACGGAGAAGCCCACTGCCGGCGTGGCCGGGCCACCGCATTGTTCCACCAGCTGGTCGTAACGCCCACCGCCGGCCAAGCTGCTCTGCTTGCGCCCGGAACGGGCGGTGATCTCGAAGGTCGTGCGGCTGTAGTAGTCCAGGCCACGCACGAGGGCCGCGTCCTCGACGAAGGGCACCTCCAGGTCGGTCAACGTGCCCAGGACCACCTCGTGGTGTTCGCGACAAGCCGTGCAGAGCATGCTCGTGATGGGCTTGAAGTCGGCGAGCAAGGCCTGCACGCCATCATCCTTCGTATCGAACAACCGCAGGGGATTGATGTCGATCCGCTTCCGCATGGGCTCGGGAATCCGGTCCAGATTGCCGTTGAGGTACACCTTGAGATCCTCGAGGTAGCCGGGGCGGCACGCGGGGCAACCGATGCTGTTCACCTGGACGCCGACACCGTCGGCATCGACCGCCTCGAACAGGGCCAGCGCGGTCTGGATGACCTCCGCGTCCAGCACGGGGCTCGCCGAACCGAGGGCCTCGACCCCCACCTGATGGAACTGGCGGTAGCGCCCGGCCTGGGGCCGGTCGTGGCGGAACATCGGGCCCATGTAATAGAACTTCAGCGTTCCCGGTTGCCGGGTGAGACCGTTCTCCAGGTAGGCCCGCACGACCGACGCCGTCATCTCGGGCCGCAGGGTGAGGCTCTCGCCACCCTTCGTCTCGAAGGTGTACATCTCCTTGTCGACGATGTCCGTACCTTCGCCCACCGAGCGCAGGAAGAGTTCCGTCGGCTCAATGATGGGCGTGCGGATTTCACCGTAACCGTAGCGGCCGAGGGTCTCGGACCAGCGCTCCTCGCACCAGCGCCAACGCTCCACCTCTTCCAGCATGATGTCTCGCGTGCCCTTGAGACGGCGGTACTTCGGGTTCATGTCATCCTTCCGGGAGCGGAGGGGCTCCCCCCTCCCCACCTCACGTCAATCCGTCATCCGGGCCGCGCTCGCCCGGATCAATCGCCTGATCCGTTCCAGGTCCGGCTCGACCAGCAGGTTGAAACCCGCCAGATGCATAACGCTCACGCCGGCGCCCAGGGCATCGGCCGGCACGGTGGTCCCGGCGTCCTCGCGGCCGATGCGCGTCAGGACCACGCCCAGGGCCAGGCGCCGACTGCCCGCCAGGGACCGCGGCGCCATCAACACAAGGTCGGGTACCGGCGGCGTCGCCTCCTGCACGGCCCACGCCGCGGAGTCGAGCAACCCCTGGCTGAAGAAGTGTTCCGCATCCCACTGCCGCACCAGCGCGTAGTCGAAGCCACCGAGGCGCAACGCGTGCAGGGCGGCCGCGTGGTCGTAGGGGTCGGGTCCCGACGCCACCATGGCCATGGTCCCGGTCGGTCGCCCAATCATCCGCCAAGCCCCCGTCGCCGCCAGGGAAACCGAATCACCGAGCACCGTCCGCGCCGGATCGGTCAACCAGGGCTCGTCGGCGGGCGGCGCGGACCGCCGCCGAACGATCACACCCCGCGGACGCAGATTCTGGGGCAGCGGACGTCTGCCCACGACCACCGGGGCGTAGAACTCCGCCGCGAGGCCCAGGGCCAAGGCGTCGGGCCCGAACACGAAGACCTCCCCGGCCCCAGCCAGGGCATGCACCTCGTCCAGGGTATGGACGACCCGCGCCGTCACCGGCTGCTCCGTCACCTCCGACACCACCTGGGCCAGCGGCCTGTAGAAGCGCTCCATGCGGTCAGGCATCCCCGAG
>JAUUZX010000321.1 GCA_030592025.1 bacterium
CAATTCACGCGGGGCACCATCCTCTGGCAACTCATGGACATGCGCGACGTGGCCCCCGACGCCGAGGATCAGGCACCGCTGCCCATCTGGTACGCCGGCCTGAACGGCGTCGTCCAGAATTCGACGAGCACCAACGAGAGTAGTCTGCGCAACGGCATCCGCCAGGCGTTCGATCAGTCCCCGTACATCCAGGCCGACCCGGGCGTCGACACGAGGAGATAGGATCATGAAGAGCATATTCGTCCTGACCCTCATGCTGGTGGCCGGTTTCGCCGGAACCGCCATGGCCGAGAACACTTTCGGCGTCGCCTGGAATATCGGGCTGCCCACGGGCAACACGAACGAGTTCACGCCGGGTCTGAGCCTGCGCGGCGTCACTTTCGAGGGGCGCACCTTCGTGCGTCCGGATGTGGCCTGGGGGGGGAGCATCGGCTGGAATGTCTTCAACGAGGAGACCAGCGGCAGCCAGGTCTTCAACAACGTCACCTACACGGGCAAGCGTTGGGATTACATCAACGCGGTGCCCATCCACCTGGCGGCCTTCAAGTATTTCGGCACCAACCGCCGCGAGCCCCGCTGGTACATGGGCATGAGTGCGGGGACCACCTTCATCGAGACCCGCACCGAGGTCTCGCTCTACGCCATCCAGGAGCAGAACTGGCACCTGGCGCTGGCGCCCGAGGTGGGCGTGCAACTGCCCTGGTCGTCCTTCATAGGTTACGTGTCCCTGCGCTTCCACCACGCCTTTGAGGCGGGGGATGTGGTTGCCCAGGACTGGTTCGAACTCAAGCTCGGGTTCGGGCTGGACTAGTCGCTGCTTTTTTCTCGAACGGCCGTCTTCCCTCGGGAGGACGGCCGTTTTGCTTGTCCGGAGCCGTCTCAGTCGAGCCCGTACTTGCCGATGCGGTAGACCAGCATGTGGCGCGGCACCTCCAGGTAGGCGGCGGCGCGGGTGCGGTTGCCGTCGTGCATGAGCAGGGCGCGCCGGATGACCTCCTTTTCCAGGGCCACCAGGGAGAAGCCTTCCTCGGGCAGGGGGCGCAGGGGCAACGGGGAGGCGTCGTCCGCCCCGGGTTCGGGGTCGGTGGCCGCTGCTGCCCGTGGGCGCGCCGGGGCTAGCCGCTCGAGATCAGGCACGTCGAGCCGCGGGCCGTCGGTCATCAGGACGAGCCGCTGGTTCAGGTTCTTCAACTCGCGGGCGTTGCCGCGCCAGGGGCGGCTCGCCAGGGCGGCGAGGAGTTCCGGCGTGGACTCCACATCCACGCCCCCGTGGAGCATGGTGAAGTGCTCCCACAGGACGGGGATATCCGCGGGACGGTCACGCAGGGGCGGCAGGTGGAGCTGGAGCACGTTGAGACGAAAGTAGAGATCCTCGCGGAAGCGCCCCGCCGCCACCTCGGCCTCGAGATCGCGGTGGGTCGCGCACACGAGCCGGAAATCGACATCGATCGTCGTCGTGCTGCCCAGGGGATCGACCTGACGCGTCTCCAGGACCCGCAGCAGCTTGGGTTGCAGGGCGAGGGGCAACTCGGCGACCTCGTCGAGGAAGAGGGTGCCCCCTTCGGCTGCCCGCACCCGCCCGGGAGTGTCCACCGTGGCGCCGGTGAAGGCTCCCTTGCGGTGGCCGAAGAGCTCCGATTCCATGAGGTCGCCCGGAATGGCGCCGCAGTTGACGACGACGTAGGGCTGGTCCCAGCGGCCCGAGAGATCGTGGCAGGCCCGAGCCACGAGTTCCTTGCCCGTCCCGCTCTCCCCCGTGATGAGCACGGCGGCGTCGGCGGGGGCCACCCGGCGGATGTCCGCCAACACCGCGGCCATGGCCTTCGAGGCGTGGATGATGCCGTGCTCCGGCGCGCGCTGTTGCAGCAACCGACGCAGGCGGGCGTTGTCGACCTCGAGGGTGCGGGTGTGCAGGGCTTGTTCGACGGTCAGGCGCAGTTCGTCGCGGGCGAAGGGTTTGAGCAGGTAGGTGAAGGCGCCCAGTTGCATGGCCTCGACCGCCTGCTCCACCGTGCCGTGGGCCGTCAGGACGATGACCGGCGGCGAGATCGTCGCCGATTCTTCGCGGATGCACCTCAGCACCTCGATCCCGTCGATGCCGGGCATCCTGACGTCGGTGATGACCAGATCGGGCTCCTGCTCGAGCAGCGCCAGTCCTTCCTGGCCGTCGCTTGCGGCGAGCACCTCGTGGCCGGCCGCGTCGAGAATGAAGCTGACGACCTCGCGCAGGCTGTGGTCGTCGTCGATCACAAGGATCCTAGCCATGGTCACCTCCGGGAGCGACCGGCAGCGTGAGGACAACGCAGCCACCGGTGCATGACGTGTCGATGGCGAGGGTCCCGCCCAGGTCCTCGACGATGCGCAGACTTGTCGCCAACCCCAGGCCGGTGCCGCCGGGCCGGGTGGAAAAGAACGGGGTGCCGAACTGGTCGACGGCCTCGTCGGTGAAGCCCGGGCCGTCGTCCTGGATCCGGCAGGAAACGTGCCCCTGGTCGGTGGACAGGACGCAGCGGACCGAGCCCCCGGCACCGGCGGCGGCGCCACCGTTGAGGGCCAGGTTCAGCATGACCTGGCGGACCTGCCCGGCGTTGCCCAGGGCGGCCGGCAAGGGAGTGTTCCGCACCTCCACGAGGACCGGCGGCATGTCTTCCCGCGCGGCCATGAGCTGCTGGACGGCGGCGGTCTCGGCCGCGAGATCGAAGGGCACGATGTCGCCGGGCTCGCTGCGCGCAAAGGCGAGGAAGCGCGAGAGCACGTCGTTCAGACGGCCGGCCTCGGTGAGCAGGACCGTCAGCAGACGGCCCTTGGGGTGGTCGGCCGGGAAGTCGTCGGACAGGATCTCGGCGGCGCCGTGGATGCTCGCCAGGGGGTTGCGGATCTCGTGGGCCAGGCCCGCCGACAACCGGCCCACCGCGGCCAACCGCGCCGTGCGCACGAGCTCGTCCTCCATGGCGGTCTTCTCGTCGAGAGCCGCCTGGAGTTCCGTGGCGGTGAGGATCTGACGGTCCCGCACCCGGTTGATGCGGCCGGTCAGGACGCCGGTCAGCAGGCCGACCGCCAGGTACAACAACATCTCGAGGATCTTCTCGAGGCTGTGGGCCGGGTCGAAGCCGATGAACCCGAAGGCGTGGGGGATGTAGAGTGTGCACACGATCAGGGCCGCCAGCACGCCTCCCCGGGTGCCGCCCCGGAAGCCGGCCAGGATGATGGGGAAGTAGTAGAGGCGGCGATAGATGCCGTGGGCTTCATGGATGTGCATGGCCGTGTTGTAGTGGAGCGCCGTGATCACGATCACCATCAGCGCGACCCAGCGGTAGCGGCGCAGGTTCGTGACCATGAGGTCCTTCAGGGTCGGATTCGTTATCGACGGCACATGGACCCTCCGGTTGAACGTTCGAAACCCATTGTACAATATTCTCCAGTTTGTCGAAGAATAGTCTTCAATCCTTCGTCACAAAACGGTTCAAACCCGCTTAGTTCCTTTGGTTCTTGGAGTTTGTCGATTGGCCCGCAAGCTGCATGCCGGGGCCTCGACAACACGAGACACGAACCGAAAGTGACAGAAGAGCATCATGAAGACACGGTTTTCCCTGTTGGGTGCAGCAGCCCTGGTCGGTGCAGCGGTTCTGATCGGCGCCGTCCATCCGACCGCCGC
>JAUUZX010000437.1 GCA_030592025.1 bacterium
CTGACCATCGTGGGCCGCCAGGGCGCCGCAACAATCCTGTCCGGTAGTTTCGACGAGGCGATGGCCGGACCATTCCAGCAGTTCTCGCGTCCTGCGTGCCGTGCCCGGCAGGAGGCCCTCGTTGGCGCAGCCCGTAAAGAACGCCAGCGTCCGCACCGGGCGGGGACGCGGCGGCGGCGAGCGCCAGGGACCCGAGCAACCGCTGAGTCCGTCCAGGAGAGCGATGCAGGCGCCGTCGGCGCCGGGCCCCCGGGGCGCGGTGCCCAGGGCCTGCGCCAGGGCCGGCCAGGGCAAGCGCTCCCGCCACGCCGGCCCCGCAAACCATCGCAACGTGTCCTGCCCCCCGGCCACCAGGGGCCGCAGCAGTTTCAGGAAACCCAGGCAATCAAGGCGCCGCAGGACCGACCCCGGCACCATCGGCGCGGGTGCAACCGACCTTGCCGCTGCCTGCCCCATCTCCAACAGGGAAAACGGCACGCCGCTGGGGCAGGCCGTCTCACAGGCCCGGCAGCCGATGCACTGGTCGAGGGCCGCCAGACTCGCGGGCTCGGCATGGTCCCCTTCCAGCACGCCCTTCAGCAGGATCAGTCGGCCCCGGGGGGACTGGACCTCGCTGCCGGTGGCCAACCAGGTGGCGCAATGGGGCAGGCAGAGGCCGCACTGGACGCACTGGCGCAGCAGGTCGGTCAGCTCCCGGCGAGGTTCAGGCGTCGGCACGGTCGGCCTCCTGCTCCGTCAGCCAGGTCGGCGTGGGCAGGACCCCGCTAGGATCGAAGACCCGCTTCAATGCGCGCAGCAACCCCCGGGGCACCCCCGGTCGGGGGGCCGGGCAGGGGGTGATGCAACCTCCCTGCCATGGGGCGTCCGCAAGGAGATCGGGTGAGGCGGGCACGGCGTCCGGCGTCCAGACCGCGTTCGGCGCCGCCTGCCATATCCAGCGGCGCACCGGCGGCGGGCATGGGCAGGGACCGCCGTCGGCTCCATGGAGGACCGTCCAATCGGGCCCCGCCGTCGACCAGGACGGCAGGACGCCCCCGGCCAGCCAGGTCGGCACCTCGGCGAACGGGAGCCGGGCCTGGATCTCGACGTCGAACGTCCCCGTCGCCCCATCGAGGGTTGTCGCGAAATCATCCAGGTCCCAGGGGGCGTCGCGTCCGGCCGCCAGCAGATCCAGGGTGCCCGCTTCGGCGTCGACGATCACGACCGGCGCCCCGGGCTCCGGCGACCGTCGGTCCAACAAAGGTTCCAGGATCCGCCAAAGGGCAGCCACATCACCCCGCCAGCGGCGATGGAGCAGGACGTCGGGCAGAGGCCGGAGTTTGCAGGTCACCGCCTGCAAATCCGCCAGCATACCCCCCGCCCCCACCAGCAGGTGGGTGAGGTCGTAACCCGCCACGTTCTTGAAGACGGGTGCGCCGGCATGGAAATGATGGCCCGCGCCGTCCCTGGCCCAGAGTTCGAGGACGACATCGCGCAGGGCGAGGCCGCCCACGAGAGCCGGGCCCGTCGTGTTCAGGTCACAGGCTTCACCCAGCGACCCCACCGCGCCCAAACCGGTCCCCGGATCACGGCGAGGCACGAGGGCGCCCACGGGGATCCAGAAGCCTTCGGCCATGGCCGCCGCCTGCACATCCGCCAGGGACGCCGACGCCGGCGCGGTCACCGTGAGGTCGTGGCGTCGGACCTTGATCCCGGCCGGCGTGTCCGGGACCCGTGCCCAGGTCGTGACCCCCTCGGGCAAGACCTTGCCCGGGTTCAACACGCCCCGCGGGTCCCACGCGCCCTTGATGCCGGCCATGAGGCGGGCGGCCTCGGCGTCGATCTGCCAGGGCAGGGCATGGAGCTTCTCGACGCCCACGCCATGCTCCCCGGTGACGCTGCCCCCCAGGGCCAGGGCACGGTGGAGGATCGCGTCGGCCGCGGCGTGGGCACGGCGGGTCATGTCCGGGTCCCGGTCGTCGTAGTGGATGCCCGGATGGAGGTTCCCGTCCCCGGCGTGGAAAGCGGTCGCCACCTCCACGTCGAACTCGTCCTTGATCTCCTGGATCTCCCCCACCAGCCGCGGGAGGGCGCTCAGGGGCACGCCCACATCCAGGGTCACGTAGCTCGGCGCCAGCCGACCGACCGCCCCGAAGGCGCGCTTGCGGCACTGCCACAGGGCGTGCCGTTCCTCGTCGTCCCGGGCAAGGCGCACATCCCGGGCGCCGGCGCTCTCCAGCAGACGGGCGGCGACGGCGCCGTCGGCGGCCACCTCGGCCGCCACCCCGGCGAACTCGGCGATCATGACGGCGTCGACATCCGTGGGGAAGCCGAAGCCGAAGGCCGCCTCCACCGCCTCGAGCATGGCCCGGTCCACCATCTCCACGGCCACCGGCAGCAGGCCCGCGCCCAGCAGTTCGACCACCGCGGCGACGGCCTCGTCCAGCCGCGGGAAGGCCGCCAGCAGGGTGGCGGCGTGGGGTGGGTCCGGGGTGAGGGTCAACTCGGCGGCGGTGACCACGCCGAGGGTCCCCTCGCTGCCGCACAGCAGGGTCACCAGATCGATCCCCCGCGCGCCGGGAGCGCCGACGCCCGTGGAGCGGATCCTGCCCCCGGCGTCCACCCACTCGAGGCTCCGCACGTGCTGCAGGGTGACACCGTGGCGCAGGCAGTGGGGCCCGCCCGCGTTCTCGGCGATGTTGCCGCCAATGCTCGCCGCCGCCTGGCTGGAGGGGTCCGGCGCGAAGTGCAGGCCCGAGGACGCGGCCAGACGGCTGATCTGCTCGTTGAGAACGCCCGCCCCCACGGTGATGCGCCGGGCCGACGCATCCACCACGCTGCTGGTGGTCAAGCGGGCGGTGGAGAGCACGACCGCCCCGTCCGGCGGCAAC
>JAUUZX010000152.1 GCA_030592025.1 bacterium
GCCGGCAAGACCACGCTCCTGAAACTGGTGGCGGGGAAATTGGCCCCCGACGGGGGCTCCGTGCGGCTCGGCGCCAACCTGAAGGTGGGCTACTTCGCCCAGCAGTCCCTCGAACAGCTCGACCCGTCGCGCACCGTCTACGAGCACGTCCAGCAGGCGTTCCCCATCGAGGGACGGGGCGTGCTGCGCAATCTTCTGGGCGCGTTCCAGTTCTGCGGCGACGATGTCGACAAGCCGATCCGCATCCTCTCGGGCGGCGAGAAGTCACGCCTGGTCCTGGCCGAGATGCTGTTCGACCCGCCCAACTTCCTGATCCTCGACGAGCCCACCAACCACCTCGATCTCGAGACCAAGGAGATGCTCGTGTCCTCCCTCGCCGACTTCGAGGGGACCATGCTCTTCGTCAGCCACGACCGGACGTTCCTGCGGGGCCTCAGCAACCGGGTCCTCGAACTGCGACCCGGCGACGAGGAGAACGGCGTGGCGGCCCAACCGCCCCTGGTCTACGACGGCTCCTACAGCGAGTTCGTGACGCGGACCGGGGGCGAGGCGGCGGGGGTGCATCGGTAGGGTGCGGTCGTCGGTTTCCGGACAGATGATGGCCTCTTCAAATCCCCGATTGCGGTGCGCCACTAGGGTTTACAATCTACATTGTACCAAGATTCGATGCGTGGTTCATCATAAGCATCCGCCCTCCGGTGGATGTACCATGGCGACGGACCACGATCATTCGCTACCAGGGGTAAAGTTCATGGGCTCGATCAATGGGAACGTCCGCAAGTTATGGACCAGGCAAATGTGGATCCTGCCGCCCCTCGTTATGGGTGTGGCGGCGATCCTCCTCGCCCCTCAACTCAAACGTGGACCGCAGATGGAACCAGTGGCGGAAAAGGCGGTCAAGGTCCGCGCCATGAAGGTTCCCAAGCTGGCGGTGGTCCCACGGGCCGTGGGCTACGGAACCGTCGTGCCCGCCCGCAGCTGGGAGGCCGTGGCCGAGGTGGCCGGGCAGGTCGTCTGGATTTCCGATGACCTGAAGAGTGGGCGCACCGTGCCGGAGGGGACGGAACTCCTCAGGATCGAGGAGGCCGACTATGGTCTTGCCCTGGCCCAGGTCGAAGCCCAGTTGAAGGCTTCGGACGTCAAGAGCAGGACCACCCGCGCGAGCCTCGCCATCGCCGAGCAGGAACAACAGCTGCTCCGTGGCGATCACAAACGGACCGTGAACCTGGCCAACGAGGACCTGGTTTCCCAGGCGGCCGTCGATGCGGCCGAGCGGCAGATGCTGGTCGGCGAGGCGCAGTTGCAGAACCTGAAGAACGCCCTCGACCTGAACGAGGCGGAGCGGCAGGTCCTCATCGCGACGAGGAACGTCGCCGAACTCGACCTGGAGCGCACGCGGGTCGTCGCCCCCTTCGAGGTGCGGATCATCGATGTGAATATCGGCGCCACTCAGTATGTCAGCGCCGGACAATCGTTGTTCCTGGCCGACGGACTGGAGGTTGCCGAAGTGGAGGCCCCGTTCGCGATCGGGAGGCTCCGTCCGCTGATCCGGTCGGTGCAGCGCGGTGATACGGCCGCTGCCGGCAACGACGTCACGGGCCTCGACGCTCTCGTACGGCTGCGGACGGCCACCCACACGGTCGAATGGCCCGCACGGGTGGCGCGGGTGGCCGGCGCCGTGGATCCGCAGACGCAGAGCCTCCACGTCGTGGTCGCCGTCGACCAACCCGCCGCCCTGGCCGAGCCGGGCCAGCGCCCACCGCTGTTCCGCAACACATTTGTCGAGGTGGAACTGGTCTCCAGGCCCGGAGGGGAGGAGGTCGTCGTGCCGGTCTCTTCATTGCATCAGGGCCGGATCTATCTGGTGGACGACGACAGTCGGCTGGAGGTGCGGCAGGTCCGGGTCAAGTTCTCCCAGGGGAGCTTCGCGGTCCTGGAGAAGGGGATCAAGCCCGGTGAGCGGATCGTGACCTCTGATCTTTCCAGCGCCGTTCCCGGGATGTTGCTGGATCCCCAGGAAGACAAGAAGAGCAAGCAGCGACTGGTTGCCGAGGCTACGGGCAAGGAACCGAAGAAGTGATCCGCTACTTCGGGCAGCACCCGACCGCGGCGAATGTCCTGATGATCGGCCTGATCGTCCTGGGTCTCACCGCCTTGCCGAAGCTGCAGCGCGACACCGTCCCAGTGGTCCCGGCGACGGAAGTGGAGATCCGCGTCAACTATCCCGGTGCCACTCCGAGCGAGGTCGCGGAGGCCATCAGCCAGCGGGTCGAGGACGCCCTCGACAGCGTTGCCGGCCTGATCGAAATCCGCTGCGATGCCCGGGAGGGTGTCGCCATCTGCACGGCACAAATGCGCGCCAGTGCGGACATGGACGAGTTCTTCAACGACGTGAAGTCCCAGGTGGAAGCGATCACGACGTTCCCGGCGAAGGTTGAGAAGCCGTCCATCGTCAAGCTCGAGCGCACCGCTTCGGTGGCCAGCATCGCCATCACGGGGGACATGGCCCCCGAGGACCTTTACGCCTACGCCGTGAAGGCCAAGGAACGCCTCAAGCGCGATCCCGGCATCGCCCAGGTCGTCGTGAAGGGTTTCTCCGACCAGGATGTCATCGTCGAGCTGTCGTCGGAAGTCCTGCGACGGTACGGGCTCAGCATCTCCGACATCCAGGCCGCCATCGTCGCTCAGAGCGTCGACTTGCCGGCGGGGATCATGCAGACCCGGGACGGCGACCTCATCGTGCGTTTCGCCGAGCAGCGGCGCGCCCCGTCGGAGTTCACCGACCTGATCGTCGTTTCCAGCGCCTCCGGCGGTCACGTCCGTCTCGGCGACATCGCCGACCTGCGCACCATCTTCGACCGCCCGGAAGAGAAAATCCTGTTCAACGGCCAACGGGCCGCGCTGTTGGAGATCTCGAAGACCTACGACCAGGACAGCATGCGCGTCATGGAGGCCATCCGGACCAACCTGGACCGGGAACGCGCCCTCGCCCCGCGGGGGGTGAGCCTGGAGATCAGCTCGGACGTCACCAGCAATATCCGGGAGCGGTTGCGCATCCTCGCGAGCAACGGGGCCCAGGGGTTGGTGCTGGTGTTCCTGACCATGTGGCTGTTCTTCTCGTTCCGTTTCAGCTTCTGGGTGACGATGGGGCTGCCCGTATCGTTCCTGGCCTCGATCTTCGCGATGAACGCGCTCGGCTACACACTCAACATGATGACGATGGTCGGTCTGCTCGTCGCCATCGGCCTTCTGATGGACGACGCGATCATCATCTCAGAGAACATCGCGGCGCATCTGCGGCGCGGCAAGAAGCCCCTGGAGGCGGCGATCGACGGCACGCGGCAGGTGATGCCGGGCGTTTTCTCGTCCTTCCTGACGACCGCCCTGGTCGTGGGTCCGCTCGCCTTCCTGTCGGGAAAGATGGGGGCGGTCCTCAAGTACATGCCAGCGGTGCTGCTGATCACGCTGATCGTCAGCCTGGTCGAGGCCTTTCTCATCCTGCCGGCGCATCTGCGCCACTCCATGAAGTCCATGGCAGGAGAAAGGCGGCGTGGATTCGCGGGCTGGTTCGACGAACGCTTCGAGCGGCTGCGCGACAGGATGTTCCTGCCCCTGGTCGACAGGGCGGTCCGCCGTCCCTACCTGGCGCTCGGCATCCTGATCGCCCTGGTGCTCGTCTCCTTCGCGACCATCCCCGCCGGCCTGCTCAAGTACCGGGCCTTCCCGAATCTGGAGAGCGACATCATCCAGTCCCGCATCCTGCTTCCCCAGGGGACGCCGCTCACGCGGACGGAGGGGGTCGTCGCCGGGGTCGTCTCCGCGCTGGAGCAGCTGGACGACGAGTTCTCGGCCAGGCAGTCAGGCGACAGGCGGATGGTGCGGAACATCTCGGTGCTATACAACTTCAACTCCGACGCCTTCGAGAGCGGTCCCCACCTGGCGACGGTCAGCGCCGATCTCCTGCCGGCGGAGGAGCGCGAGGGCACCGTGGACGAGATGATCGCCCGCTGGCGCGAGCTGGTCGGCGCCGTGCCCGACGTGATCTCCCTCAAGTTCACCGACAAGGAGCGCGGCGTCGCGGGCAAGGCGGTCGACCTGCGCATACAGGGGGCCAAGCTGGAGATGCTGAAGCAGGCCTCGCTGGAGCTTCAGGCCTATCTGGGCGGCTTCGTCGGGGTGGAGGATCTCTCCGACGATCTGCGGCCGGGCAAGCGCGAGCTGCGCGTGCGGAGGAAGGAGCTGGCGGGGAGCTTCGGCGTGAGCGCCAGGAGCATCGCGGACGTCGTCCGCGGCGCCCTGCACGGGGGAACGGGGACGGAGGTGATCGTCGGCGGCGAGGCCCACGACCTCACCATCCGTCTCGCGGCCTCGGATCGAAGCAGCGTGGAGGATCTGCGCTTCCTCGACGTCCGCGCCGCGGACGGGACGCTGGTCCCGCTCAGCTCGGTCGCCGAGATCGTCGAGACGCGGGGCTATTCGCGCATTCACCGGGTCAACGGCCAGCGCACGGTCACGGTACAGGGCGCGATCGACACCGAACTCGCCAACGCGCGGGAGATCATGCGCGCGGTGAAGAAGAATTTCGCTCCCGGGCTCAAGAAGAAGTATCCGGGGCTGCGCCTCTCGTCGCAGGGGCAGGACAAGGACAGCGCCGACACGGGCAACTCCCTGAAGACGAACCTGCTCATCGGGATGATCGGCGTCTTCCTGATCCTCGCCTTCCAGTTCCGCAACTACGTGCAGCCGTTCGCGGTGATCCTGGCGATCCCCATGGGGCTGATCGGCGTCGTCTGGGGGCACCTCGCCCTCGGACTCGACCTCACCATGCCCAGCCTGGTCGCCTTCGCGACGCTGGCCGGCATCGTCGTCAACGACAACATCCTGCTCGTCACGTTCCCGAAGGAGCGCATGGCCGAAGGGGTGGGGGTCGAGGAGGCCGGGCGGCAGGCGGCCCGCGACCGCTTCCGCCCGATCGTGCTCACATCGCTCACGACGATCGCGGGGCTGCTCCCCCTGCTCAGCGAGACCAGCACGCAGGCACAGCTGCTGATCCCGCTCGTCGCCAGCCTGGCCTTCGGCCTGCTGACGGCAACCTTCGCTTCGCTTCTTCTCGTGCCTGCCTTCTTCGTCGTCCTGGATGACGCGGGTCTGCTGTAGGTTCCGTCGTCTACTTCCCGCCGGCCTTCCCCTGTCCCGCCACCTTGAGCAGACCGTAGCTGCGCAGTAGATCGTTGACGTCCGTCGTCTTGATGCTCAGTCCGCCGCCTTCGCCGCCGGAGACCGGGATCAGCACGATCCGCTTGCCCTGCAGGGCCTCCGCGATCTTCAGCTTGACCATGGTCTCGCCGCCCGCGCCGGCCAGGGCCTCGTTCATCTTGAAGATCCCCTCGGCGGTCGCCTGCCCCTCGATCTCGATCGCCTCGGCGATCTTGGACTGCTGCTCGAAGTAGGCGTCCGC
>JAUUZX010000369.1 GCA_030592025.1 bacterium
ACCTTCGTCGGGCCGGTCATTTTCACGAACACGCTGAAGCCGGGAAGCTCACAGGCCACGGCGAGCAGGCTGAACCCCTGCTGCTCGGGTCCGCTCATTCCCTGAAACGGGCCATCGACCTCGAGGAAGGTCGAGGGCTTGCCGAGAACCTCGAGTTTCGGCAGCGCATCCACCTCGACAGGACTGAGGGCCGGCTGGTTGGCCTGTCCGCGCCAACGGTTCACATTGGCCACCAGGCCGCCGGCGGTGCCGGAGAGCACGCTGATGTAGCACTCCGTCCCCTCGGTGCCGGCCGGGCGGTAAGTGACCTCCCGCATCGGCTTCCTCGGGCCCTCTTCCCACCCTTCCGGGCCATCCCACCGCAGGCGGCTCCGGTCGAACTCGTGGCCGTGGCCGGCGTGCGGATCCGCGGACTCGGCCTTGGGCTTGAAGGACTTGCAGAGTGCGAGGAAGTTGTCACGCTCCACAGCGACCGCTTCTTTCGGCCCGACCATCTTCAGGAACACGCCGTGGCCCCGATCCAGAAGGACCAGGCCGACCAGGCGGTAGTCCTCACGCCCGGGTCCCCCGCGCATTCCGTCCCAGGTCCCCTCGAAATCCACCAGGGCCGCGCGCTCCTTGAGCACCCGTATCGACGGGAGCTGCGCCGCCTCCTCACGGGACATCGCCTTAAGCCCCATCTGCTGCCGCCAGCGGTTCAGGTTCGCGAGAGGGCCCCCACCCGCCGCGGGCAGGACGCTCAGGTAGGCCTCCAGCTTCGGGGCGGACGCAATCTTGAAGTTCGCCTGCCGAAACTCGCTCACCGGCAGCTCCGACCAGCCCTCGGGCAAGGTGTAGCTGTAGCTCGGCCGAGGGTCCGGGGCGGGAGCCCGCGCCGGCCGGGAACGGAACCCGAGCCGCTCCGAGAGCTTGTCCGGTCCCGGAGGGATCGACACTTCGCGGGTAATGACCTGCGTCGCGGTAATCGGCGCTTCGGTGCTTCCCGACCCGCAGGAAACGAGAACGGGCGCCAGGACGATCAAGGCCAGGCCGATCGTCGCGGCATACCGTCGGGTCCATGGGGCAACTTCGAACATGACGCTCCTCCAGCGGGGGCAGCGAATCCCGTCGGCGTGGTGAACCGCATCGCCACGGGAAGGCGGGGTGATCCGGAATTCAAGCCGCTGATGTTAATCGGCCGGCACTTCCCCACCTAGGCTTTCCCCGACTGGATAGAGGCCCCAGAGAGTCCGAATTCCCAGCCCGCACGGCCCACTCCACCCCGGTAACAAAACCCCCAAAAAGAAACGGCCCCCGGAGCCAGAACCCCGGGGGCCGCAGTATCTCAGAGACACGCTGGTCTAGGTGTCATCCTCGATGTTGTTGTGGAAGGTGAAATTGCTCTGGTCGCCGATGCTGAACATGTCCTCACCGTTGTGACAGGTGCGGCAGGCCCAGTCCGTGGTGACCCAGGGGTAGGAGAAGCTCCCGCCATCGGTAAACTGGGATGCCTCGCCGTTCAGTTCGATCCGGAACAGGTGGCTCGCGATGTCGCCCGTGATCGGCCCGTCGCCGACCGCATCATGCGCGACCGCCGACTTCGCCAGGTTGGGCATGTGGCATTCCACACAGTCCAGGGCCTTCATGCCACCAGTCGCCCTGTCCTGCGGGTCGTAGTCCGCGTGGCACTGCAGGCAGGCCGCCTTGAATGGCTGGTCCGCATCCCCGTCCCAGAGCTTGACGCCGGGGGCGTCGCCCGACTTGTCCTGGTTGACGGAAGTCTGGTGCACGAGGTGGCAGGTCCGGCAGTTCCCGTGGGTACTCATGAAGCCACTCGAACGGATCGATCCGATCGAAGGGTCATCCGGGTGGATGCCGACGATCTCGTCGTACTGCTCGTGGTGCTTGATCAGGCCACTGCTCGCGGCAACCCGTCCCCCCCACTCGGAGGGGGTGTAATCGGCGGCCCAGAGCTGGTAGGCGCTGAAGAAGTTGTCCTCGCCATCCGGAGTCCCGGACTCGCCGCGCCAGTCCTTCTCGCTGTCGCGGACGTGACAGTCCTTGCAGGCCTGCGCCAGGCCGTAGCCCATCATGGGGCCCTGCAACTCGCCGGTGGTCCGCCCTTCGGCGATCCGGGTGATGTCGTCGCCATCCATGGTCTGGGAGTGCAGGGCGCCGCCGCCGTGGCAGGCCTCGCACTGGATGCCGGGCTCGGACCAGGTCCCGGTGATACCCGGACGACCCTCCTGGTTGTTGGGGTTGAAGGTGGCGTCCGTGTGCCGCCAGCCGGTGGTGTGGCAGTTGCCGCAGTTGAAGACCTTGTCCGGTGGGTCGGCGGAGTGGTAGTCCACCATCTCGTCGGTCTCGTAGTTGTACTGCACCTCGGTGCCGGTGATGATGAAGCCGTCGTCGTCCATGAACCGGGCTTTCCAGTTGTAGCCACCGATCACGTAGGACACGTCATTCCACTCAGATGGCGCCCCAAGGGTGTTGACCGCGCCATCGATCCGGCTGAGGATGTCCGCGGGCAACATCGTGAAGGGATAGGTCGGCGCCTGGTTGTTCACGACCTTGTTGACCTTGTAGGGGTGCCCCGACCGGCGGAAAATCTCGTACTGGTTCGGGTGACACTCGGCGCATCCCATGCTCGTGATGTACTCGAACTCCGGGAGAGGCCTGAGCTCGAAGTCCGGCAGGGCGTTCGTCGTGTTCCCGACGATCGCGAACGGCCCGTCTTCAAACAGCTCGTAACCCACGCGCTGCGCGCGAACATTCCAGTTCCCGGAGGGGATGTCGTCCGTGCGGTAGTTTCCGTTGGAGTCGACATCGACCAGGATGCCGTCGATCGGAACCGTGAGCATCACGGTGCCGCCGTAGGGGTAGAAATGCAGCTGGACCAGCGAGTCGAGCGGGCCGTCGTTGTCATAGTTGACCACCGATCCTTCGGTGATCGTCGGCGGCGGCGGAGGCTCAATCGGGCCGATTGTCGGGCAGCTGCTCCCTCCGCCGCCACAACCGGCAGCGAAGAGCGACACCGCCAGCAGTGCCGCAAGGGTAAAGACTGGTGATCGTCTCATGACTCCTCCAAATGGTACCGGCGAACGGCGGCTCGCGGGTGTGCTCCGGGCGCGGGGTGAGGTGCAAAGTCTTCGTCGGAACGATTCTCGTGGAATCTGAATGATGCCGACAAAGCTCACCTCCCCGGGAAATCCATGCCCCATTGGCCCGGACACGACCCGGAAACCGCCTAAATCGCAAGAAGTAAGGCCTGAAACCACTACGAAACATAGCCTCACTGTGGAATCTGTCAACACCTTTGCGACCGGGTAC
>JAUUZX010000015.1 GCA_030592025.1 bacterium
CCCATCTCGCCGCCGAACGTTTCTCCGATCTGCTCGATACGGTGCGCGCGGCCAATCCGGGCAGTGCGCGCCTGCACGCGGCCCGGATCCGGCTGGCGACCTTCACCCGCGACAAGCTCGGTGAGCCGGCCCTGGCCGCCCGTCGCCTGGAGTCCATGCTGCTGGACCTGGATCTCTCCACCGAGGGGGTGGCCCTCGTGCGCCTGACCCTCGGGGAGTGCTACCTGGCAGCGGGGGACACCGCCCGCGGCCGCACCGTCCTGACCAGCCTGGGCCGGGACCGCGACTTCCGGCAGGCGGCCGGCCACGCCCACTACCACCTGGCCCGACTGGACCTGGCCGAGGGTCATTACGCCACGGCCCGTGATCGTTTTGCCGCGGTGGCCCTGGACAACCCGGCCGCGTCCTACGCCAACGAGTCTCTCGCCCTGGGCCTGGCTGTCGCCGAGGAACTCGACAACCCCAGCGGCGGCCCGGTCGTGCTGGAACTGTACACACCGAGCGTGTACTTCGAACTCGTCGCCGATCCGGCCGCGCGGCGCACGGCCTTGCGGGAATTCGTCGACGGAGCGGCGCTCCTGGTCGACACTTCCGAGCCCCAGCGCCTGCTGGAACGGGGGCGCTGGGAATTGGCGGAGGTCGAGATGGCCGCCGGTGACCCCGCAGCCGCCCTGGCGCTGCTGGCCACCATCACCGCGGAGCACGCCGCCGGCCGCTACCCCGCAGCCGCCCTGGCCGAGACCGCCCGCCTGCTCGCGGAAGACGACCGTCCCGACGAGGCCCGCGCGGCCCTCGAGCGCCTGCTGACCCAGTACCCCGACGCTCTGGTCGCCGACGACGCACGCGACCGTTTGAGGAGTCTGCCGTGAAGGTGATCCGACGCCTGCTCCTGGCCACCGTCCTGGCCCTGACCGCGGTCCCGGCCTCGGCCCAGTACCTGCTCGTGCCCATGGACCTGACCCAGACGAATCACCTGCGCGCCTACGGCCACGCCTTCCACACCCTCGAGGCCGGCGCCAAGGTGAACTGGCTCCTCAACTACCGGGGCGGCAGTTTCCTCATGGACGACACCGCCCGCGCCCGTCTGGACGCGCGCCTGCTCGGCATTGATTTCGAGATGGTGGACGACGCCACCGTCGCGGCCATCCGCGCCACGGTGGCCCAGGAGAACATGGAGGAGGTGCTGCTGGAGAAACCGCCGCGGATCGCCGTCTACAGCCCCCCAATAAACTGCCCTGGGACGATGCCGTGACCCTGGCCCTCACCTACGCCGAGGTCCCCTACGACGTGATCTACGACGCGGACGTGCTGGGCGGACGCCTGGGTGACTACGACTGGCTGCACCTGCACCACGAGGATTTCACGGGCCAGTACGGCAAGTTCTACGCGAGCTTCGGGCTGGAGCCCTGGTACCTGGAGCAGAAGCTCTTCCACGAGGAGTTGGCGGGGATCCTGGGATTCCCCACGGTGTGGGCGTTGAAGCACGCGGTGGCCGTCACCATCAGGGACTACATCGAGGGCGGGGGGTTTCTCTTCGCCATGTGCTCGGCCACCGACACCATCGACATCGCGTTGGCCTGGCTGGACACGGACATCGTGCCGGAGCCCTTCGACGGCACGGGCATGGACCCGGCCTGGCGCGGTCGCGTCGACTACGACGCCACCTTCGCCTTCCGCGACTTCAAGTTGACGACCAACCCCCTCGTGTACGAGTTCTCCGACCTGGACACGAGCAACTACGCCGCCATGCGCGGGGCGCTGGCCGACTACTTCACCCTCTTCGACTTCGCCGCCAAGTACGATCCGGTGCCGGCCATGCTCACCCAGAACCACGTCAACGTCATCAATGGTTTCCTCGGGCAGACGACGGGCTACGGCCGGCGCCATCTCAAGCGGTCGGTCATCGTCCTGGCGGCGGTCGAGGGGACCGAGGAGGTCAAGTATCTCCACGGCAAGCGCGGGTTGGGCACCTGGACGTTCCTCGGCGGTCACGATCCCGAGGACTACCAGCACCGCGTCGGCGATCCCCCCACCGATCTCGATCTGTACCCGACCTCGCCCGGCTACCGGTTGATCCTCAACAACGTCCTCTTCCCGGCCGCCCGCAAGAAGCCCCAGAAGACCTGAGATACCACCAAATGCGTTGCGGATCCCAACGCCTACTGTTTACATGGGAGTGATACGTCGACGATGTTCATCAGGCGGGCGCGAGGCGCCCGGTTCCGGGAGTTGCCCATGGAACATTATCCCGCATGCAAGAAATGCGATGACGGCCTGCTGTTGCCGTTGTCGGATTACGGACGTGACGGCGCGGCCATCCACTACAAGGCCTGGGTCTGCCACAATCCGAACTGCGGTTTCAGCATCAGGATCGACAACGGTGAGATCAGCCTGGGCCACCAGATCCGCGAAAGCGTTCGCTGACGCCCCAGTCAGAAATCCCCCCTACAACGCTCGCCGGCCGGCCCCGAGGAGGGCACGGCCCAGCAGGATCAGCAGAACGACCGATCCCCCGTTGATCAGCCCATCCGTCCACGTGAGAGGCGCCGGCTCCCCCGGCACGTCCTGCGCCGTCATCATGAGGACGAGGGAAAGGCCGTTGTAGAGGGCGTGGGCGGCCCAGCACGCCCACAGGGATCGTGTCGCCTCCCAGATGAAGGCCAGCATGAGGCCGACCCCCACCAGACCGAACAGGTACCAGGGCTCGCCGTGGGCGAGGGCGAAGATTAGCGAGGTGACGACGGCGGCAGCCCCGCGCCCCCACATCCCCGCTGCCAGCCGTTGCAGCAGCGCGCGGAAGACGATCTCCTCGGCCAGGGGGGCAGCCAGGACGATGGCCACCACGGCCAGCAGCAGGCCCGTGGCGGTGTCGGGCATGCTCTCGTTCACCAGGCGCAACCACTCGGGATCCGGTGGGTGGAGCCGCGACGACCAACCGGCCAGGAGCGAGACCGGGGGCACGCTGGCCAGGGCGATACCCGCGGCCAGCAGCATCGGCGCGGTCCCGGGGCGCCGGAGACCCAGATCGGCCACGGGCTGCAGCGATCCGGACAGGGTGAGCAGCACGAGGGGGGCCACCACGCCCAGCAGGGCGCCGGCCAGGGTCGGGGCCACGAGGCCTCCGTCCAGCAGATAGACCAGGATCTGCACCGCGAAATTCGCTGCCAGCAGGGCCACCGCCAGCGCGAGGATGCGCCGGCGGCTCCAGTGGGTCCAGATGCTGGCCACGAGGTGGGGGCGCGGTGTTGGTTCCAGGTGCGACATGGTGCCATGATCGGCCCTCCTCCTCTTCCCTGCAACCGCTCTCTGGCTGCGAGGCAGCCCTGTGCAAGGGCCCGCCGGTGCATTAACTTGGACCCGGGACCCCAACGAAAGGTGCCGTCGTGCCCGAACGTGCCATCGACGCGGTGATTTTCGACCTGGACAACACGCTCACCGATTTCATGCGAGCCAAGGAAGAGTCCATCCGTGCGGCGGCGGCCGCCATGGTAGACGCGGGCCTGCCCATGGGCGCCGACGAGGCCAAGGAGCGTGTTTTTGCCATCTACCGCGACCTGGGCATCGAGCATCAGCGGGTCTTCAACCTTTTCCTCGAGGAGACCGTCGGCAAGGTGGACAACGCGATCCTCGCCGCGGCGGTCGTGGCCTACCGGCGCGCGCGGGACAGCGCCCTCGTGCTCTATCCCCACGCCAAACTCGTGCTGAACCGGCTGCTCAAGGAGGGCTACAAGCTCGCCGTGGTGAGCGACGCTCCGGGCTTCGAGGCCTGGATGCGCCTGACCTACCTGGGCCTGCAGCACACCTTCGACGTGGTGCTCACCTTCGACGACACGGGACACCACAAGCCCGACCCCACGGGCTTCCGCATGGCGCTGGAGAAACTCGGCGTGGCGCCGGCACGCGCGGTGGTCATCGGCGACTGGAAGGAGCGGGACATTCTCGGCGGCCGCAACGCGGGGCTCCACACGGTGTACGCCAGCTATGGCGACCAGTACAGCCAGTACGCGGACAAGTCGCTGGAATCCGAGGTGGTGCCGGACTTCGTGGTGAACGACCTGCTGGAGCTCCTGGACGTGGTCGATCAACTCAATGGCGTGGCGGGACGGGAGGTCTGAGATGCGGGTGTGCACGGCGGCCCAGATGGCGGCCATCGACCGGGATACCATTGCCGGCGGCGTGCCCGGTATCGAGCTCATGGAGCGGGCCGGCGCGGTGGTGGCGGAGGTCGTCCTGGAGCAACTCTCCGCGACGGCCCATCCCGACAATCACGGTGACGACCATGGCCACGATCACGATGACGATCACGGCTGCGACCACGGCGAAGCCGGGGACCGTGTCCTCGTCCTGTGCGGCAAGGGCAACAACGGCGGCGACGGTCTGGTGGCGGCGCGCCTGCTGGCCGCCGAAGGCGCCCTGGTGGTCGTCCTGCTGCTGGCCGAGGTGGCGGACCTCAGCCCCAACGCCGCCACCAACCTGAACCGACTCCCGGCCACCGTGCAGGTGGTCACCCCGGGCCGCGAAGCCTGGATCGCCACCGTGGAGGAGGAACTGGCCGCCGCCGATCTCGTGGTCGACGCGGTCTTCGGCACGGGCATCACGCCACCCCTGCGCTCGCCCTACCCCGAGATCTTCCGCGCCGTCAACGATGCGGGCCTGCCCTGCGTGGCGGCGGACATCCCCTCGGGTGTCGGGGGCGATGACGGTCGGGTGGCGCCGGTGGCCATCGCCGCCGACGTGACCGTCACCATGGGGCTGCCCAAGCGTGGCCTGCTTCTGCCCCCGGGCCGCGACTTCGCCGGCGAGATCGTCGTGGCGGACATCGGCTTCCCGGATGACGTCTGCGCGCGCCACGCCCCGGATCACCACTGGCTTGCCGACGAAGACTACCTCGAACTGCTGCCACCCCGGCCCACGGACACCCACAAGTACCGCTGCGGCACCCTGCTCGTGCTGGCCGGTTCCCGCACCTACGGCGGCGCCGCCCATCTGGCGGGCATGGGCGCCCTGCGTTCGGGCGCAGGTCTGGTGACGCTGGCGGCGCCCCGTTGCCTGGAGACGGCGCTCCGGGTGGGGTTGCCCGAGGTCATCGTGGCGCCCTTGGCCGAAACACCCAACGGCACCATCGCCCCGTTGGACGCTGCGGCCCTGGCGCCGCTTCTGGATCGACGGGGGGCCCTGGCCGTGGGGCCGGGCCTGGGCGCGGACCCGGACACCGACGCCTGGATCGTGGAGATGCTCGCCACCGCCGCGTTGCCCCTGGTCGTGGACGCCGACGCCCTGAGCGCCTTCGCCCGCACGGGTGAGACGCCCCGCTTCGCCCACACCGAGGTGATCCTCACGCCCCACGCAGGCGAACTGGCGCGCCTGACCGGCCTGACCGCGGACGAGATCGCCTCCCGGCGTTTCGAGGTGGCCGCGGACTGCGCGGCCCGCTGGCGGTGCGTCCTGCTGCTGAAGGGATCGCCGACCCTGGTGGCCATGCCCGACGGTCGCGTCCACATCAACGGGACCGGGGACGATGCCTTGGCCCGGGGCGGGTCCGGTGACGTGCTGACCGGCCTGCTGGCCGGTCTCCTGGCCCAGGGCCTGGGCGCGGGGGAAGCGGCGCTGCTGGGTGCGCACGTCCATGGCCGTGCCGGCACCCTGGCCGCGTCGGGCCGCAGCACCCGGGGCGTCCTGGTGCGGGAGATCGCCGACGCCATCGGCCCCGTCTTCGAGGCCATGGAGAAGGAGGCGTCGGCCGACGCCGCCCTGCGCGAGCGGATCTGGCCCACGGGGGACGCGACGTGTTGATCCTCGGCATCGAGACGTCCTGCGACGATACGAGCGTGGCCCTCTACGACAGCGACAGCGGCGTAACCCAGAACCTCGTCAGTTCCCAGGTGGAGCTCCACGACGTTTGCGGCGGCGTTGTGCCCGAGCTGGCGTCCCGTGCCCACCTGGTGAACCTGCTGCCCCTGATCGACACCCTGCTGCAGCGGCAGGGCATCACCCTGGCGGACCTGGACGGAGTCGCCGTCACCCGGGGGCCGGGCCTCATCGGCGCCCTGCTGGTGGGCCTGTCCACCGCCAAGGCGGTGGCCATGGCTGCCGACCTGCCCCTGGTGGGGGTGCACCATATCGAGGGTCACATCCTGGCCAACGCGGTCACGGCGGAGATGGTCCTGCCCGCGGTGGTGCTCGTGGCTTCCGGGGGCCACACCGAGATCATCCACATGCCCGAGGTGGGCCGCTACGAACGCCTGGGTGGCACCCTGGACGACGCTGCCGGCGAGGCCTACGACAAGACCGCCAAGATGCTGGGCCTGCCCTACCCCGGTGGTCCCCACATCGACCGGCTGGCCGCCAAGGGAACGGCGGGGCGCTTCAAATTCCCCCGCCCGCTCATGAGGGACCCCCGCCTGGTGTTCAGTTTCAGCGGCCTGAAGACGGCCGTGCGCCTGACCTGCGAGGCGTTGCCCCGTCCCCTCGCCGAGCAGGACGTGGCCGACGTGGCCAGGGGCGTCCAGGAGGCCATCGTCGAGGTGCTGCTCCATCGCCTCTTCCAGGCGGCGCGGGAGCAGAATGTGAACGCTGTTTACCTGGCCGGTGGCGTCGCGGCCAACGGTGCCCTGAGGTCCGGGGCTGTCGCCGAGGCCGCCCGCCGGGGATTGCATTGTGTGCTCCCGGATCGGGTGTATTGCACCGACAACGCCGCCATGATTGCCTGTGCGGGCTGGCATCACCTGGCCCACGGCCGCCGTGATGGCCTCGATCTGGACAGTTTCGCCCGCGCTCCGCTCACTTCCTGGCGTTGACCCGCGTTCCCCACGCTTTCTTGTCGCTTCGTGGCACGTACCTTGCCTCTTCTCCGTTGGCGCATGCACTCCCTTCCATTGGGGAAGGGTCATGGTGTGCGGTAAGGAACGGACACCGATGGGTGAAAGAGCGCGGATTCTCGTTGCCGACGACGAACCCCACATCCGGCGAATCCTGCAGTTCCTGCTGGAACAGGCAGGTTTCGAGGTTCTCCTCGTGGCGGATGGCGACGAGGCATGGAAAGCCGTCACCAGCTTCAACCCCGATCTCGTCCTGCTGGACGTGATGATGCCCCGCATGGATGGCTATTCCGTGCTGGAGATCATTCGTGCCGGGTTCGAGACCTCCCGCCTGCCGGTCATTCTCCTGACCGCCAAGGGTGAGGACGAAGACCGGGTACGGGGGCTGCGTGGCGGGGCCAACGACTACGTCGTGAAGCCGTTCAACCACGAGGAATTGTTGCTGCGGGTCAGCAACCTCCTGGAGGCCACGCGCCGGGAGCGGGAGGCCAATCCCTTGACGGGACTGCCCGGAAATCGGGCGATCGAGCGCGAGATCCAGAACCGCATCAACGCGAAGCAGGGCTTCGCCTGCATGTACATCGACATCGACCGTTTCAAGAGTTTCAACGACCAGTACGGCTACGCCCGGGGCGACCGGGCCATCTCGCTGGTGGCCGGCGTCCTCATGAGCTGCAGCCGCAAATATGGTGGCAACAACGACTTCGTCGGCCATGTGGGGGGCGATGACTTCGTCGTCGTCACCGAGACCGAATGGGCCGAGCACCTGGCCTGCCAGATCGTCGTCGAGTTCGACGCCGGCGTGAAGGGGCTTCATGACCCCGAGGACGTGGCGCGGGGCTACCTGGAGGTCAAGAGTCGGGACGGGCGCGTGCAGCGCTTCCCCCTCATCACCGTGACCATCGCCCTGGTGGCCGATGCCAGGGATCGCTTCTCCCACCCGGCCGAATTGAGCGACACCATGGTCGAGCTCAAGCGCCACGGGAAGGCCAAGAGCGAAAGTGTCGTCGTGCGCGAACGCCGCTCTGCGCCGGGCGTGCCCGAACTGGTCCCCGCCCTCGGCGGCGAGACCGAAACCACCTGAGATGGGAAACCCATGAATCGCCGAACGCAGCCCCAACCCCGCGCCGGAACCACGACCGCCGTTGAGACGGCGTCGGAGCTGGTCCGTTTGCGCGCCGAGGTGGGGCGTCTGCGTGAGGAGACCCGGACCCTGGGCAGGCTGAACCAACTCCAGGAACGCTTCGTGGCCGTGGCCAGCCACGAGTTCAAGACCCCCCTGACCTCGATCACGGCCTACGCCGACGTGCAGCTGGCCGGCGCGGGCGAGGACCGTGAACGTCGAGCCGAGTTCCTCGGTGTCGTGCGGGACGAAGCCGCCCGCCTGCTGCGCATGGTCAACCGGATCCTCGATTTCTCCCGGCTGGAGTACGGCTCGCAGTTGCTCGAGCGGGCGCCGGTCGACCTGGTGGCCCTGGCTCGGGATACGGTCCTGTCCTTCGGCGCCTCCGCCGCCGAGCGGGGTCAGACCATGACCGTGAACGCCGGTCGGTGGGTGCCCATGGCCGAGGTCGACGCCGACCTCGTGCGCCAGGTCCTCGTGAACCTCGTTGGCAATGCCCTCAAGTTCACGCCCGACGGGGGTTCGGTCACGATCGACGTGGGCGAGGCCGCCGGCGCCGTGTCCGTCGAGGTGGCCGACGACGGCCCGGGCATCCCCGCCAAGGACCTGCGCCGGATCTTCCGGGAATTCTACCGCTCCGGAACCACGGCCGCCGCCGACGGCACAGGCCTGGGCCTGAGCATCGTCAGCCACATCATCAACCTGCATGGGGGCCAGGTCTCCGTGGCCAACGGGCCCCGGGGCGGGGCGGTCTTCACCTTCCAGGTGCCCCAATCCGTGGTGCGCAGCAGCGTCGGGGCCATGCCCTCGACCGAGGGCGGTCGCGCCATCGTCGACAACCTGCTGCGCCTGTTGACCGAATGCGCCGGGGCGCGGGCCGCGGTTCATGTGCGGGCCGACAGTCGGGGGCGGATTGCGGGCGCGGCCTGGTTGGGGCTGGTCCCCGCCTGGGCCGACGGGTTGCGGACCATGATCGCCGAAGGAGATTCCGCGCAGGCGGTCGTCGACGCGTTCCCGGAGACGGTGGACCCCGGCCGGGGCGACCACTGGCTCTACCTGGACTACGGTAGCGGCTGGATCCTGCTGGGCCGCCACGAGGCTGCGGGCCCCTTCGACCAGGCGACGCGGGATCAGGGTCCGGCCCTGGCCCGTCTGGGAGGGCGCGCCATCGACGGTGCCGAGCAGGCGCCGGCGTCGACATTGGAAGCGATCCGCGTTCTGGCCCAGATGCACTGGCAGGGCGTGCCCTCGGCGACGCCTGCGGCCGGCGCCCTGGTGACCGATCTGGGGCAAGCCCTGGACATGGACGAAACCACGGTGCAGGCGCTGCAGGACGCGGCCCTGCTGCACGACGGGGGCATGGCGCGGGTGGAGGAGGAGCTGGTTCTGGCCCGGGGCAACCTGGCCCGGGACGAGCAGGACGAGATCGACCGCCACGTCGAACTCGGTCTCGACCTCCTGGCGCCGCTGGTGCCCGACACCGAGGTGGCGGAGATGATCCGTCACCACCACGAACGCTGGGACGGCCGCGGCCATCCCGATGGCCTGGCCGGCACGGCGATTCCCCGGGGCGCCCGTGTGCTCGCCGTGGTGGACGCCTGGTTCGCCATGACCCGCAACCGCCCCTACCGGGTCGGCCGGAGCGCGGCTTCGGCCCTGCAGGAGATCCGCCGCTGCAGCGGCACCCAGTTCGATCCCGACGTCGTGGACGCCCTCGCCCCGTTGGTGAGCGTCGACCCGGCGGCCACACCCCGCACCGCGGGCGTCAGTTAGGAGAGGCTACGGATGGCATTGCCCATGAGGATCCTGATCGTCGATGACGAGAAGCCCATCGTGACGCTGCTGGCCCAGACCTTCGAGCAGGAAGGCCACATCGTGGCCAGCGCGGCCGACGGCTTCGACTGCATGAACAAGATGGCGAGCTTCCGGCCCGACGTCGTTCTCATGGACATCATGATGCCGAAGCTGGACGGCGTGGACACCACCCGCCTGATCCGGCGCAACCGGACCTACGCGGGCACCCTCGTCGTGGCGCTCTCGGCCAAGGCGGATGAGATCACGCGCAGCCGCATGCGCGAGGCCGGCGCCGACGCCTTCATCAAGAAACCCTTCTCCATCGCCCGCCTGGTGGCGCGGGTGGAGGAAATGCTCGCGGTCCGCGCGGGACTGCGCTAGGAGCCTTACGGACGTGATCAACATGACCGGCATCATCGGCACCTTCATCACGGCCTCTCCGGCCGTGTGGGCG
>JAUUZX010000419.1 GCA_030592025.1 bacterium
GCATCGAGGTCCACCGGCTGAACGGCAACGCCAAGGCCAAGGGTCTCGTGGACGCCCGCACCGGCGAGAAGGCCGACCGCACACTGCCGACGGGCACGACCCTCGTCCGCCTCGACCAGCCCAACGGCGGCCTGGCCCGGGCCATCCTCGACCCCCACGTCCCCATGAGCGTCGTCTTCTTCCGGGACGAACGGGAGCACCTCGAGAAGGGCAAGGGCAGCCGTCTTTACGAGACGACGGCCTGGTCCGTGGCCCTGGGTCGGGGCGTGCCGGCTTTCTGGTCCGGACGCGTGCCCGGCGGCTCATGGGATCGCTGGGCCCCACCCGCGGCGACGGAGCCCGCCCCCCTCGCAGGAGACTGGAATTCCGCCATCATCGATGGTGATCCGGACACCTCGCCGTCCGTGCTGGCGGAGTTGCTCCAGGCCGACCTCACGGTGCGCGTGGCGGCCAAACCGTTCTCTGTCGGCGGGCACTCCTACCAACCTGGCGCCGTCGTCGTGAGGAAGGAGGGCAACCCGCCGGGGACCGCCGCGATCGTCAACGCCGCCGCAAGTCGTCATGGCCTGGACGTCCACGCCGTGACCACCGCCCGCGCCACCGACGGTCCCGACCTGGGCGGAGGCGAGTTCAAGGTGCTCGTGGCGCCGCGGGTCGGCGTGCTCACCGGCATGCCGGTCGCACCCACGGCCTACGGTTCGATCTGGCACCTGCTCGACCAGGATCTCGACCTGCGCTTCAGCGGGCTGGACATCGGTCGCTTCAGCGCCACGGACCTGTCCCGCTACAACGTGCTGGTCTTCCCGCCCATCTTCGGCGGCGCCGACTACGGGCATCTGCTGGGACCCGGCGGTCGGGAGAAACTGGGTCGGTGGATCCGCTCCGGCGGCACGGCCATCGGCATCGGCCGCGGCACGGCGATGCTGGCGGCCGCGGACGCCGGTTTGACCACCACCCGCCTGCGCAACGAAGCGCTGGACACCTACCCGTCGCCGGTCTGGAGCATCGGCGCCGACGAGGCCGAGGCCGCCGGCAGGCCCGCCGCGGTGGGGCTGCGCACCGCGCCGGAAAATGAGAAGAAGGAGACGAAGAAGGCCGCGAAACGCACCTCGCCCTACGACATCGCGCCCCTGCTCGGGCCCGGCGCCCGACCCTTCGCGGACGGCGTCGCCCAGGGCACGCCCCTGGGTGGTCAGCCGGTGGCCATGAAGGCCTGGCTCGCCTCGACCCTGCCCCCGGGGCGCAAGGAAGCCAACGCCGAGGACCTGGCCGCCGCCGATGGCCGCCTGCGCCGCTTCATGCCCCAGGGAGCCATGCTGCGTGTCGATCTCGATCTGGATATGTGGCTGAACTATGGGCTCGACGACGAGATCACCGTATGGCTCGGCCGGAGGGAGACGCTGGTCGCAGCGCCCCCGGTGAGCGTGGCCGCCCGCTTCGCCGACATGGAGGCCCTCCACCTCGGTGGCCTGTTGTGGCCCGAGGCGGCGGCGCGCATCGCCCGCACCGGTTACGTCACCCGCGAGGCCGTGGGGCGCGGTCAGGTGATCCTCTTCGCCGACCACCCGGCCTTCCGGCGCTGGATGGCGGACAGCGAACGCATGCTCGTCAACGCGATCCTGCTGGGCCCGGGCCTGGGGACGCGCTGGTCGTCGCCCTGGTAGGGTCAGATGAGCGGGCTCAGTTGAAGACCACCCCGTGGGTGTGACCGCTGCCCGACGTGGACGTCGTGCTCACCTGGTCGCCCATGCCGATGGTGCCGACCTGTTGGTTGGTCAGGTTGACCGAGAAAACCCCTCCGGTCACAGGAACCGGAGGGGTCGCTCGCAACGGCCGCCTCGGCAGCCGTATCCCCCACCAACGATGTCGCTTTGTTCAAATTTCAGCCGAGCCCGCACCAACAGGCAACGCACGATCGGTGACGGGTGCAGGCCGCACCGTCGCGCTCCCGAGCTCGAAGAAAAGCATCACAACACTGCTGGGAGAATAAGGGACGGCAAGAACCCCGGAAATGATCTGGATCAAGTCGGCACACGATTTTTTTAACAACCTTCCCCGTACTTCTCGCTGGCCACGGTCTGGAGCCCCTCGATGTCGACCAGATCGATGTCACGTCGTGTGAGCCGGACCAGGCCTTTGGCGGCGAACTCGGCCAACGTGCGCGACAAGGTCTCCGGGGTCGTCGCGATCATCTGGGCGATCTCCTTGCGCTTGAGGCGAACCATGGGGAAAGGGTCCCAGTCGTCGTCGCGGATCTTGTGGCCGTTCAGGAGCAGCAGCACGTCGGCCAGCCGGCGTCGGACCGAGCGCTGGGTGAGCACCATGATGAGATCCTCGGAATAGCGCAGCTCACGGGCCATGTACTTCAGCGCGGCGAGGGCGAAGCGCGGCGAGCGCTCCAGCACCCGGAGGATCGCGGCCCGGGGGATGGTGCACAGGTCGCAGTCCACCAGCGCGGTGGCGCTGCAGGCGAAGTTCTCCCCCGCGAGGATCGGGCGCAGGCCGAAGATGTCCGCGGGGCCCAGCAAGCGGATCACCTGCCGGTCGCCGCGCTCCCCCATTCGCGACAGATTGGCCGTGCCGTTACGGAGACAGTAGACCGCCAGGGCCGGTGTGCCTTCCGTGAAAAAGGTTTCACCCGCGCCCAGTTGGTGGGGCGTGGCCGCCGCCACGACGTCGTCGTACAGTTCGGGTTCGAGGTACTTGAAAAGGCTGCCCTTGTGTTCAAGGTAAGGTCGGCAACCGCGACCCGTGTCGGCCCATCGGCTCATATCGTCCCCCCCCACAATCAAATCCAGCTACGATGCTTCCCCCCAGATAGCTGTCATGTCTTGCATATCCGGCATCGTAACCCATGGGGACACGGTTCATCAAGAGGACGGTTTCAGTTGACGGCGCGGGCCTGGAGAGAGAAGTTCGTGGATTAACCGGCGCCCGGCGCCCCTGACCCTTCCCGGCAACCCGAAGGACGAGAAGGCATGACGCTCTTCAAGTCGAGCCGC
>JAUUZX010000204.1 GCA_030592025.1 bacterium
ACCCGAGCCTGTCCCAGGACAAGCGCTGGCTGCTGTTCACCCACACGGGTTGCGCCATCGCTGACTCCTTCGAGACCTGTTCCAACCTCGCCATCTACGTCCTGGACATGGAGACGGCCGGCGACGACGGTGGCTACGGTGCGGTGGTCCAGCCCCTGACCAACGAGTACACGCGGATCGAGCGTCCGCGCTTTTCCCATGACGGCACACAGATCGTCTTCTCCGCCGGCCTCGACGTCGATGGCGGCAACGGCGTGGGGACCGAGATCTTCACCATGGACTTCGACGCCGCGGCGGTCGAAGCGGGCACCCACGAACTGGACCACAACATTCAGCGGGTGACCTACACGGTCATGGCCGAGGGCGATCCCATTTCGGGTGTCCTGAACTCGGATCCCAGTTTCTCGGTGGACGACGACACGATCTACTTCGTGTCCACGCGCCGGGCACCGACGACAACGCTCCACGATCGCAACATCTGGCGTGTGCCGTCCTCGGGCAGCCAGGATCCCGAGATCCATTTCTTCTCCCGCTTCGACGACCTGGACCCCCTGATCCTGGACGACGGCCGGCTGCTCATGAGCAGCATGGTGGGCTTCCCCACCGCCGTGCTCGACCGTCTCGAGGATGAGGCCCGCCAGAACATCAAGGAGGAGAACGTGCGTGAGCACGAGGAGGACCCGGCCAACGTGCCGTTGTTCAATGATATCGAGTTGGACAAGCAGGCCAAGGCTGCGCGGGACGATCTGAAGCTCTTCGGCGGCGTCATGGCGCACTTGTACTTCTACCGGTAGACCGGAAAGCGGGGAACTGGTGGAATTCGCGCTGCGCAACGCCATCGTGATCGCCGGCAAACGTCTCGAAAACCAGGGTTTGATTGTCGCCGCCGAAGGCAACCTGTCGGTTCGTCTCGGCGGCGATTCCTTTCTGGTGACCCCGGCGGGGACCCGCAAGGGCGAGTTGCGCCCCGCCCAGATCGTGGTCATGGACGGGGGCGATCGGCCCGCCGGCGGCACCCCCTCCAGCGAGTGGCGGTTGCACCGGGCGATCTACGACGCCCGGCCCGACGTGCAGGCCATCTGCCATGCCCACGCGCCCTGGGCCTCGGCCTTCGCGGTGGCGGGCCGCTCCCTGGATGGTTCCCGGCTCACGGAAACAGCGGCGGATCTGCCGCAGGTGCCCGTCACCCGACGCACCCTGCCCGGTTCGGCCGATCTGGCCGATTCAGTGCTGGAACTCCTGCCCGATCACGATGCCGTGCTGCTGGCGAACCACGGGGTCGTGGCGGTGGGGGCGGGCCTGGAGGAAGCCTGCCGTCGGCTCGAGACGGTGGAACGCCTGGCCCAGGTCACCCTCCTGGCGGCCATGGCGGAGCGTCTGCCGCCCACGGGCGCCGGCGGGTCTCAACCACCCTGGTAGATATCCACGAGATTCCTGGCGATGGCGCGCCAGTCGAAGGCGTCCTCGATGCGCAGGCGTGCGCGGGCGGCCCGTGCCCGGCAACCCTCCGGGTCGTCGGCCGCGGCGATCACGGCGTCGGCGAAGGCCGGTCCGCTGGGGGCGACGATGAACACGTCGTCCCGGGCGTCGGCGATACCCTCGGCGCCCACCTCCGTGGTGACCACGGGTATGCCGCGGGCCATGGCCTCGAGGATCTTGATCTTGATGCCGCCGCCTTCCGGGAGGGGGGCAACGAAGAGGCGGGAGCGCCGATAGAGGTCGGCCAGATCATCCACGAACCCCACCGCGCGCACACCCTCCGCCGGCTCCTCCGCCAGAAATTCCTCAGAACCCCGACCCGCCAGGACGAGGACCGCGCCGGGGCGCTGCCGCCGCACCAGGGGCCAGACGTCCCGCAGCAGGAGACGCGCCGCCAGGCGATTGGGCCGGTGCTGGAACGAGCCCACGAAGAGGTGCTCCTCGGGGCCATCGGGAGGCGGGGCCCACACGGGGGTGATAGCGTCGGCGTCCATGCCCAGGGGCACGGTAACGAGGTTCACGCCGCCCATGGCCGCGTACAGTTCACGGTCCTGATCGGTGACGCAGAGGGTGCGGTCCGCCCAGGTGCTGGCGTCGACCTGCAACTTCCGCCAGGCGGCGGCTTCGGCGAGGGCGCGGCGGCGTTCGCCCGATTCGTCGGCCGCGGCGGCCCGTCGTTCCCGGGGCAGGCTGCCGAGTTCATGGGTGTTCAGGACGAGCCGCGGCCCGGGAGCGTCACCGCGCCGAGTGCGAAGCGTGCGGCAAAGGAGCGCCAGTTGCAGGTACTCGAACTGGACGGCGTCGGGTGCGAAGGTCGTGACCTGCTCGGCCAGCCAGCGTTCGGCGCCGGCCGACCAGTACTTTTCGACATAGAGGGGATAGCCGCTGCTCCGGGCGCGCCGCCAGGCCAGGGCGCGGTCGAGGGCCAGGGCCAGGCGCGGGACTCCGCGGGTGGTGTGATCACGGTACGGGAAGGTTGCCACCCTGGCGCCCAGGTCGGTCACGTCGGTGATATGGTCAGCCTCGCCGGGCCTGAGGAAGCTGGCCACGAGGACATCGTGGTCGCGGGCGAGGGTGGTGACGAGGTCGCGCACGGCCGTACCACCCCCGTGCCCGACACGGCGGTGGGGCAGGTAGGGGGTCACGACCATGATCTTCATGAGGCGGTCTCCGGTGTGGGTCGGTCCGGAAGGATCAGAAGGAAACGTAGCCGCGGGCGATGGTGAACTCCTCCTTCTTGCGCTCGAGTTCGATCTCCCATTCGGTTGAGCCCTCATTGAGCTGCGGCTTGTTCTTCAGCAGGAAAGTCGTGGCTTCCTCGTCGATCTCGTCCTCGACCTTGAGGTCCCGCAAGAGGAGATTCTCGACGATGAACCTGAAATCCCGCTCGTCGATCTCCAGATCGACGAGCTCCTCGTCGAGGAGCCGTTCGGTGATCAGGCGGGCCAGCACGGCGACGCGTTCTTCGGACAGCCTCACGCGGGGGGACCTCCGGGCGATTGGACGGCGCGGACGCCGTGGGTCAGAGGGTGAAGCCGCGCTTGCGCGCGAGTTCGCGTTTGATCTTGTTGCGCAACGCGCCCACGTCCATTTCCATGGCGCGGATCTCGTTGGAGTTCTCCTGGACGAGGGCCTCGACTTCTTCGTCGATCTCTTCCTCGGCCTGCATGTTCTCGTAGATCGCGTCATCGACGGCACGGGTCACCAGGTCGATGTTGGCGTCCGGATGGATACGGTCATCTTCCTGCATCATGCGCAGGATCTTATCCGAAAGGTATTCGATCTTGTGCCGGCTCAAACGCACGGGATCCTCCGGGCTGGCAGGTGCCAAGGGGCTTCTGGGGCCCGCGTCGGGCGCGGGTCTTCGTTCGCGCCCATTCAAATCCTTTTCCTAATGCTTGGCAAGAAAAAAGGCCTTGGCTACTTTCTGAGATGATCCATGGAACGCGCGCGCCGTTTCCGCGTATGATCGGCGACCGCCACCTGCGGAACTCCAGCTCGACGAGGGGAAGACATGACGGAACACGAAGCGCTCGACAAGACCCAGGCCGAGGAGTGGTCCCGGCGACTGGCCGGCGTGCTGGCCGAGACCGGCAAGGTCATCGTCGGCCAACGGGAAATGATGGAGGGGTTGCTGCTGGGCCTCATGACCGGTGGGCACATCCTGCTCGAAGGCGTGCCGGGTCTGGCCAAGACCCTGGCGGTGAGCACGCTGGCCCGGACGGTGGACGCCGATTTCCGGCGCATCCAGTTCACCCCGGACCTGCTGCCCGCCGACATCACCGGCACCACGATCTACAACAGGGAGACGGGGGAATTCACGGTCAAGAAGGGGCCGGTCTTCTGCAACATCGTGCTGGCCGACGAGATCAACCGCGCGCCGGCCAAGGTCCAGAGCGCGCTGCTCGAGGCCATGCAGGAACGCCAGGTGACCATCGGCGGGGAGACTTTCCCCATGGCCGATCCCTTCCTGGTGCTGGCCACGCAGAACCCCATCGAGCAGGAGGGCACCTACCCCCTGCCCGAGGCCCAGGTGGACCGTTTCCTCCTGAAGCTGAGGATCGGCTACCCGAGCCGTGACGAGGAGAAGCTCATCCTCGAGCGCATGGCCGGCCGGGACCTGCCCGATGTGGGCCATGTGCTCACGCCTGAGATCATCCGGGAGATGCGCGGAGCGGTGGGCCGGGTCCACGTCGACGAGAAGATCAAGGGCTACATCCTGGACATCGTCTTCGCGTCCCGCGATCCGGAAGCGGCGGGTCTCGACCTGGCGCCCCTCATTGCCTGGGGCGCCTCGCCCAGGGCGACCCTGGCCCTGACCCAGTTGGCCCGGGCGCGGGCGCTGCTGCGGGGGCGGGCCTTCGTCATCCCCGAGGACGTGAAATCCGTCGGGCCGGACGTCCTGCGCCATCGCATCCTCATCACCTACGAGGCCGAGGCCGAGGACCTCACCAGCGACGACATCGTGACCACCCTTCTGGACAACATCGAGGTTCCCTGACGGGGTCATGGCGACACGACGCAACGGCAACACCATCCCTCCCGAGATCCTCGCGGCCGTGCGGCGGATCGAGATCCGCACGCGTCGGCTCGTGGACGATGTCTTTGGCGGCGAGTACCAGTCGGTGTTCAAGGGCACGGGCATGGAGTTCCGTGAGGTGCGGGAGTATGTGCCCGGAGACGATGTCCGCACCATCGACTGGAACGTGACCGCGCGCACGGGGCAGCCCTTCGTCAAGCTGTACGAGGAGGAGCGCGAACTGACGGTTGTCCTCGCGGTGGACATGAGCCGCAGCGGCTGGTTCG